>JAYZIQ010000051.1:0-17190 GCA_036165455.1 Chloroflexota bacterium
TTAGAAATACTACCAATCTTTTCAAAAAATTAAAACTTTGACCTAAAAATACTTGACATCTTAGTTTGGGCAAGTCTAAGATTGCATAGAATAATAAAGCAAAAAGGCTTTCTATTACTGTTTTCTTTTTTAGATTAAAGAGAGATAATGGTATAATTAAAAATTGAAAGTTAAACGAAAACGATAGGGAGGACAGGCCAAATGAAAAAAGGTCTTCTCATTACAATATCAATAATAGCAATGATTAGCCTAGTTGCCTGTGGTAGTGGGTTAACTGGATCTCAAGGGATTCAAGGACCGCAAGGACCACAAGGTATTCAAGGACCGCAAGGACCTGAAGGTGCAGCCGGACCGCAAGGTGCAGCTGGAATAGATGGTTCAGATGGTGCAGATGGTAGGGACGGCAAGGACGGTTCACCAGGTGCTCCAGGTATCCCTGGACCAGCAGGTGCAAGTGCCAGTTCTTCTGGAGTCGTTGTAGCTGATGTTGCAGGAACTACTGCTACTATTTCAGGTGCTGGTTTTACTGCAGGAAGCTCAGTGACAATTACTGCTGGTGGAGTTGAAGTTGGTTCTGCTACAGCTAATGATGGCGGTGCATTCTCAGTTCAGGTTAGCACAATAGGTTTACCTACTGGTGCTCATGCTCTAAAAGCTGGATCTGCTATGGGAGTGATAGTTGTTGGTGGTGGTACTGCGTTACAAGCAGCTCCATAACATAAGCCAATAAGAATATTTAAAGAAACAACCCTTTTCTTTGGGGTTGTTTCTTTTTTGTTATACATATCAAACAAAACTAAAGTTGGTACCTAATTTATAATAAAAAGTGCATTTTATTATTAAGATCAATGCTATACGCATAGAAGATACTAATTAAAATATAAGAGAATGAATGCCTGAGGGGCAATGAAAGGGATTTAATCTTTATATAGACTGACTAATATATTTCTTGTGATTCTTGCTTTAAAAAGTCTAAGAGACTAATACATCTAGACCACGGAACTATTAATTAATAGTCCTTATTCTTAATTTACCAATTCTTCTGCCAATAGTGGACTGAACTACTATCTCCAAGCCTTCAAAATTGACTCTATCTCCAACCGATGGCATTTTGCCTAATTCTTTATATACTAGTCCACCGATCGTATCATAACCATTTATCTGAATAGATGACCCAATCTCTTCATTTAAATCTGAAATAGATACTTTTGCATCAACGATTAGGTTATTATCATTAATCTTGTGGAAAGATGGGTCAGGCTGATCAAATTCATCAACAAGCTCACCTACTATCTCTTCTATTAGATCAGTTACAGTTACTAACCCTGATATGCCTCCATGCTCATCCATAACAATTGCAATTCTTGTTCTATTATCTTGAAATTCTGACAACAGTTGCTCTAAATTTTGTGATTCTGGGACATATATAGCGGGCCTTATTATTTCATTAATTTTTAATGATTTGTTATCCTCAAGGTTAATTTTTAGAGTATCTTTGGCATAAACTATACCTTTAACGTCATCAATAGAATCTCCTATGACAGGAATTTTTGAATAGCCACTATTAGAAATTAACTCAGCTAATTCATTAAACTCAGAGCCTACTTCAATAGTGACTAAGTCGACTCTTGGCTTCATAATTTCCCTAACTTTAACTATATCCATCCTCAAAATACCTTTTATCATCTTCATTTCTTCTTGATCAACAGACAAGCCTGCTGCTTCAAATACCTCAATTTCGTCAGAATTTTCATTATTCATTTCGGTGTTGCCGTTCCCGTTCCCGTTACGAGAGAAAATATCAATTATTTTAATTGAGACTGGCTTTATTAATTTTGCAAAAATTACAAATCTTTTTAGGATATTCAATGGAATAAATTCAGCTACAATAAAAACTAGCCCAATAAATATCAATAGGGCAAATAAACTTGAAATGAATAATAAAAAATTACTGCCAAACAATTCATAATTTATAAATATAGCGCTTAATAAAGATGAATTAATTAAAGCAGCAACCAATATGCTAAACCTAGTTACAATTAATATCTTAGATACATCTTTAGCATTCTTTGCAGACTCTTCCATATCATCAGAATCTGGCACAATCAAAGATCTAGTTGAAATATTATTAAAAAAACTATTTAAAAATATAAAAAGAGATAGAAATACGAGAGTAATAATGAAAAAAGTTATAGCTATCAATTAATTGATACCTCAGAAAAGTTAATATAACTTTTTCTTGTTTTATTTTTATTAAGTTTTATAGGTCTCGTCGGACCAGGTTCTTCTAATTCAGTCATAAATGTCTATGCATTATCCATTATTTTTGCTGGATTGCCAACTACAGTTACAAAATCATCAACGTCTTTAGTTACAACTGCACCTGCACCTGTCTTAGCACCCTCTCCTACCAGTATAGGAGCTATCAACATAGTTCCTGCGCCTATAAATACGTCATCTTCAATCTTTGTTTGGTGTTTTTCCGTCCCATCATAATTACAAGTTATAGTTCCTGCGCCTATATTTACATTATTACCTACAAGAGCATCACCAATATATGAGTAATGCCTTATATTTGAATAATCTCCTATAAGACTGGATTTAATTTCAGCAAAATTTCCTACAGAGACATTTCTGCCTATTTCAGAATTATTTCTTATCCTAGAATATGGCCCTATAGTGCAATTTTCCTTAATATGACTATCCTCAATATGGGAGAAGGTAATTTTTACATTTTCATCGATTTTCGCATTATTTAAAAATGAATTTGGGCCAATTTCACATTTTTCTTTAATTTCAGTATTTCCTTTTAAAAATGTATTAGGATGTATTACTGTCCCTTTACCAGTTATTTTCACAGACTGATCAATATATGTAGTCTGAGGATCAATAACCTTGATTCCTTTTGAAATTAATTCATTTACTTGAGGTATATTCATAGAGAGGTAGAATAACATCTTTCATAATACTAATAAAATCCTTGAAGGAGAGATGCTAGAGTGGTTTAATAGGCGGGCCTGGAAAGCTCGTGTTCCGGTAATATCGGAACCGGGGGTTCGAATCCCCCTCTCTCCGCCACTTTTATCCAATTAGAAATTGATAAATTGATAAATTGATTAGATTTTAAATTAGATATAGTGTAAATTCTTTTTTTGAATGATTTGGTTAGCCTTAACAGTAGTCAACCCCTAAAGGGGTATGACAACTAGTTATTTATTAGTTTAAATTTTATTGGGATAACCGAAAAAAGGAGAAAAGTTGAGTAAAAACCTAGTAATAGTTGAATCACCTACAAAAGCAAGGACACTGCAAAGGTTTTTAGGAGATGACTTTATTGTAGAAGCATCAATAGGGCATATTAATAATCTTGAGTCAGGTAGAGAAGCAGACAGAAGTGGGCCTGTTGTAGGTGTAAATCAAGATTTTGAGCCAATATGGGGATTAGAGAGAGGCGCAACAACCCGGATAAATAATTTGAGCAAGCTTGCCAAAAGCTGTGACATAATTTATCTTGCTGCTGATCCAGATAGGGAAGGTGAAGGAATAGCATACCATGTAGCAAACGCATTAATAGAAAAAAAACAGCCTAAAGAAAAATTTAAAAGGGTTGTTTTCCATGAAATAACTGAAAATGCAGTTAAGGATGCTTTTAATAATGCAGGTAGCATAAATATGGATTTAGTTAATGCTCACATAGGCAGAAGACTGGTAGATAGGCTAGTCGGATTTTCTTTAAGCGGCCTAACCTCTTCTTTATTAAGATTAAAAAGGCTTTCAGTAGGTAGAGTTCAATCAGTTGCAGTTAGTATAATTAAAGACAAAGAAGACGAAATAAAAGCTTTTATGCCCGAGGAATATTGGAATTTAAATGCTGACTTCTCAACTAATAATGAAAGCTATAAGGGCAAGCTTAATGAAGTAGATGGGCAATCTGGAAAAGATCTAAAAATAAATAGCAAAGAAGATGCAGATAAGATAGAAAGCGGAATTAAAGATGTTGATTTTATAATAGAATCCATTAAAACTTCTGATAGAACCACTAAGCCTAGAGCTCCATTTACAACAAGTTCCCTGCAACAAGAGGCATCATCAAAATTAAGAATGAGCCCCTCAAGAACTATGGCTATAGCTCAGCAATTATTTCAAGGAATTGATTTGGGGGGTGGAGAAGAAGGTTTGATTACTTATATGAGAACAGATTCAACAGTACTTTCAACAGAATCTATCAAGAATATAGGAGATTATGTAAATAAATCTTATGGAGATAATTATTTTTCAGAAAGAAAATATAAAACCAAATCTGCTAATGCTCAAGAAGCTCATGAAGCAATAAGGCCAACATCCATATCTAGAACGCCCGAATCAATTAAGCAAGTTTTGGAAGACGATCAATTCAGACTTTACGATCTTATATGGAGGAGAACGATAGCAAGCCAAATGACTGAAAGCAAAAATAGGAAAACTACATTAACCACATCTTCATCAAATAGTGGATATTATAAATTTAGATCTGAATCTGATGAATTAATTTTTGATGGATTTAAAAAATTATTTCCTGAAAAAGAAAATGAAAAATTACCAAATCTCAAGGAAGGTAGTTCAGTAAAACTGGATATGGTTGAAAAGGAGCAAAAATTTACCCAGCACCCTCCAAGATATACAGAAGCTTCTTTGATAAAAGTAATGGAAGATTTAGGTATTGGCAGACCAAGTACATATGCCAGTATATTGAAGACTGTAAAAGACAAAAGGTATGTATGGGTTAATAATAGATCAATATATTTAAGTCCTATAGGAAATGTTTTGGTAGAAGAGTTAAAGGGCGAATTTTCTGATAGCTTTATGGACTATAAATTTACAGAGAGCATGGAAAAGGAACTAGATCTTATATCTAATGGGGCTTTGAAAAGAGAGGATTTTGTAAAAGATTTTTGGGGAGAATTTTCACCTCTTATTGGAAATCTAGCAATAAGAGCAGAGGAAAACCCCAGAGATCCGAGTGAATATAATTTCATAAAAACTAATATAATATGTTCTTCTAAGTCTCCTTGTATAAATTCTGAAACTGGAAACTATTTTGAAGAAAATGATCCACCACTTGGAACAAAATCAGTGGATAAAAAACTAGAATCCATGCCTCGCCTATCATGGATTCGATTTAGGAACAAAAAAGGTGATGGTGCTTTTCTAGCTTGCGAAGATAGAGAATGCAAAGTCACAGGAGATGAGTCAGCCTGGACTGCATCTGGCAGAAGAAGAGAGAGAGAATTGGCAAAAATTAAGCAGGCTATGACTGAAAAATCTATTCATTAATTCTTTTAAATTTGTTTTTGCATTAATAGAAATTCTTCCAAAATTTAATTAGAGTACTTATTAATGATGAATGAAAACAAAGAAATACCTATAAAACTTGAAAATATATTCAAAGATAAAAAAATTAATTCTATTATTCATGAATATGTTGATTATCTAGAATCAAAATCATTATCCAAAAACACAATACGAAACTATCTATATGATTTAATCGAATATTTTTCATACTGCAAGAATAATAATTTATCGCCTAATAAATCTGTAATGCAACGAGATCTAAGACCTTTACTCTCTCACATTATTAGTACAGGAATAAAACAATCAAGTGTGATCAGGAA
Source organism: Chloroflexota bacterium (assembly GCA_036165455.1). Taxonomy (GTDB): domain Bacteria; phylum Chloroflexota; class Dehalococcoidia; order Lucifugimonadales; family Lucifugimonadaceae. The sequence goes on from JAYZIQ010000051.1 coordinate 5,652, forward strand.
GATATCATCTATAAAATCTTTTTGTGCATTTTTAGAAAGATTTAATTATTCAAAAGAGAATCATTCAAGCCTGCTTTCTATGCCAAAAAAAGGGAAAAAATTACCGAAGATTTTCTCAGAAAATGAAATTAACACATTAATAAAAACGATTGAAAAGCATCCTAAAAAAAATTTGAGAGATGAAGCATTAATTGAAATGATTTATTCGACTGGTATGAGGGTTGGAGAAGTTTCAAAAATAAAGATGGGTGATATTAATTTTGATAAATCAGAAGTTAGAGTCCTTGGAAAAGGTAATAAAGAGAGGATTGTAATATTAAGTAACGAATCTAAACAAAAGATAAGAAATTACCTGCTAAATAGTAAAAGAAGTATTATGCTTAATTCAAATCCATTGTTTCAAAATAAAGATGGCTACAACTTATCTCCTAGATCAATACAAAGAATAATAAAAAAATATTTATTGATTAGTGGCTTAGACTCTAAATTATCTACTCATAGCCTTAGGCATAGTTTCGCTACACATTTACTAGATGGAGGGGCTGATATAAAAGTTATACAGCAGCTACTGGGGCATTCATCTCCTGAAACTACAAAGATATATACACAAGTTTCTACTAAATCAATGAAAGAAATTTATAATAAAGCTCATCCTAGGTCATTCTCAAAATTAAAAAATTAGATTATTCTAATTACTATGAAAAAAATTCTAGTTATCAATGGTCCAAATTTAAATCTACTAGGCTCAAGAGATCCTGAAATATATGGGACAAAAAATCTTGGCGATGTCGAGAATATGCTAAATGAATATTTACTACAAAATGACCTAGATAAGAAATTTGAAGTTGAGTTTTTCCAATCAAACCATGAAGGAGACTTGATTGATTACATTCAAAGTAATAAAAATGTCTACGCAATTATTGTGAATCCTGGAGGACTTACAACTGTTGGATTCCCACTTCTAGATGCATTAATTGATTCAGAAAAATTATCAATAGAGGTTCATATTTCTGATATACATAAAAGGGAAGAATTTAGAAGAAACTCAATATTTCCGAATTACTGTATATCTCAAATTTCTGGAATGGGCATAGATGGTTATGTGAAAGCTCTTTCTGATGTTTGCAACCATTCAAATGAAGAGTAATGGAATATAAATCTAGAATATCTTATCTAAGAGATCAAATGTCAAAGTCAGATATAGACACTTTATTTATTTCTAATAAAGACAATATAAGGTATTACTCCGGATTCACAGGAACTTTTGCATTTTTGCTAATTAGTGAAAGCAAAGCAATTATAATCACAGACTCCAGATATACTTTAAGAGCCGAAGAAGAATCTCCTGACTATGAAATATACAACCTAAAGTCTGGTGATAATTGGATTGAAAATTCAACAAACATAACTAAAACCAAGTTAATTGGTTATGAAGGAGATTATGTTTCAGTAAATTTACTTAACCAGCTGCAGAAAAAAGCTGAAAAAATAAATACATGGAAGGATTTTTCTGAAAAAATAACTTCTGGAAGGATAATTAAATCTAATGAAGAAGTAGAAATATTACAAAAAACTATCGATATAAGTGATAGCGCTTTCAACAATATCAGCAAAAAAATAAAAACTGGAATGACTGAAAAGGATGTTGCATGGGAAATAGAAAAAGAAATGCGGGAATTAGGTGCAGAATCACCATCCTTTGACACTATAGTTGCCTCAGGGATTAATGGATCAAAACCGCACCATTCCCCTACTGACAAGTTAATAGATAATAATGAAGCAATAACAATAGATATGGGTGCCAAATATAAAGGCTATTGCAGTGACCTCACAAGAACAATATTTATTGGAGACCCTAATGAAAAATTCAAAAAAATTTATACAACCGTCCTAAAGGCGCAATTAATATCAATGGAGACTGCTCAGCCTGATATGACAGGAGAAGAAATAGACAAAATAGCAAGAGATATAATTACTTCTGAAGGTTATGGTGAATACTTTGGTCATAGCTTAGGCCATGGTGTTGGAATCGAAATACATGAAAATCCTGGCGTAGGCCCAAATAGTAAAAATAATATAAAACCTGGAATGGTATATACAATTGAGCCAGGTATTTATATAGAAAATTGGGGAGGAATAAGAATTGAGGATATGGTAATAATGACTGAAGGTGGAAATAATCTTCTAAGCCATGCTTTAAAGGAGGCATACTAATGACTATTAGTTCAAGTGAGATAAAGAAAAATATGACATTGATTATAGACGGAGAGTTATATCAAGTAGTTGAATGGCAGCACAGAAAACCCCCTAAGGCCCCTCCTACTCTCACACTAAGAGTAAAGAGTATAAAAAATGGAAATATTGTAGAGAAAAAAGTACAAGGTAATAGGCCTCTAACGGTTGCGAGGACTGTTAAACAAGAATTTCAATTTCTTTTTGGAGAATCTGAAAATGCTACTTTCATGGATACAGAAACCTTTGAACAAATATCTGTGAGTAATGATTTTTTAGGTGATACTCTAGACTTCATAGAGGAAGGTCAAAATGTAGAATTATTAATATATGAAGGTTCCCCAATAAGCATTGAGCTCCCTGCATCAGTTATCCTAGAAGTAAAATCATCAGAAGAGGCCATAAAAGGTGATACAGCTACAAATGTAACTAAATCAGCGACATTATCAACTGGGCTAAATGTTCAGGTTCCGCTTTTTATAAAAGAGGGAGATAAAATCAAAGTTGATACTAGGACTAAAGAATATATCGAGAGAGATAATAGTTAAATAAATTGGACATAACACTTACTGTAACAGAACTAATAAAATATATTCAGAAAAAGTTTAACCAAGATTCCTATTTAAATTCTGTGCAATTGGTTGGGGAGGTCTCAAATCATCATGCATCACCTGCTGGTCATCATTATTTTTCCCTAAAAGATGATGAATCTGTAATTAAATGTGTTCTTTTTTCAAGAGGAAGTGGGCAGAATCATTTAATTGATGGAAGTAGTATTTTAGCTAATGGAAAAATATCTATTTATCAGGCAAGGGGAGATCTTCAATTTTATGCAGACTCAATATCACCTAGAGGAGAAGGAACACTCCAACAAAAATTTGATAAATTAAAGCTTGAACTAGAATCTCAAGGATTATTTGACGAATCTAGAAAGAGAGATATTCCTAAAATACCTAAAGTCATAGGAATAGTTACATCTAAAACCGGATCAGTACTGCAAGACATCTTAAATGTAATGAAAAGGAGATATTCGAAAATAAAAATAATTATTGCTGACACAAGAGTTCAAGGAGATGATGCTGCTGAGTCAATTAGTGAATCGATAAATAATCTAAATAAATTAAATAATTTAGACTTAATAATATTAGCTAGAGGTGGCGGATCACTTGAAGATTTATGGCCGTTCAATGAAGAGATTGTAGCCAGGTCAATTTTTGCAAGCTCAGTACCAATAATTTCTGCTGTAGGCCATGAGACAGATTTTACTATTTCTGATCTAGTATCTGATTTAAGAGCCCCCACTCCGTCAGTCGCAGCAGAGTTATCAACGCCTGACTCCAAGCAATTAAAAGAATTAATTGATGGCAAATTAAATGAAATATTAAGTAAAGTTAATTTGAAAATATATAACTTAGGCAACCAATATTCTATCTCTCTAGATAGGTTATTAAGTTTTCAGCTAAATACTTCATTCTACAAATTAAAAATAGATTCTATAAAGAGTTCTTTAATAACCCAATTAGAGTCTAAAATAACCAATGCAAAATTAATTATTCAAGACATAGAAAATAGTTTAAAGCATTTAAATTTTGATGAAACACTTGCTAGAGGATTTTTCCTAACCTCCAAAAAAGAAGATAATTCACTAATAAAAGATATAAACAATATCAAAAAAGGTGACCATTTAATTATTTCTAATAATCAAGGATCGCTTCATACTGAAACTATAGAAGTGATAAAAAATAAGGAGGCGTAAGTTGTCTAAAAACAATTCATTTGAATCAAAGATATTAGAATTAGAAGAATTAGTAAGAAAATTAGAAGAAGGAGAAGTTACTTTAGAAGAATCAAAAAAGATATATAAGGAAGGTATTTCTATAGCAAAACAATGTAATGATTTATTAAAGGAAACAGAATTAGAGATATCAGAACTAAAAGCTGAGCTGGATAATCAGTTTGATGATGTCGAATAGTAAAAGCGATATTCTAAGAATAGGCTTGATGTCTTCAGGGAGAGGAGAAGGATCTTTTAATTTAATCAAATCAATAAATGAAATCACAAAAAAGATACCAGTAAATATAGAATTTATTTTTTGTAATAGAGAACATGGTGAATATTCTGGATCTGATAAATTTTTGGAAGAAATTAATACATATGATGTTCCAATAATTACGATATCTTCAAAGAAATTTAAAAATAATAATAAAGGAAATTACGAAGAAGAAATATTAAATCGATTATCAAAATATAATTTTGATTTAATCTTATTAGCTGGGTATATGCTAATAACTAAAAAAATCCACAATAAGCATGCTACTTATAATCTCCACCCTGCTCTCCCAAGTGGCCCTAAGGGCAAATGGGATCAAGTAATAAATGAATTGATTGATGCAAAATGCAATAAGTCAGGATTAATGATTCATAAGGTAATTGATGAAGTAGATTCGGGAGAGTGCCTAACTTTTTGCTCTTTTGATATTAATTATTCAGGCCCTGATAGAGAAAAACAATTTTTAAGTATAAGGAAACAAATTATAGGATTGGAATCCAGATTCATTTGCAAGACCATAGAGATGCTGTCCACTAATAAATTAGAGTTAGGAGGGGTTAAGTCTACAGACTTAACTAAGTACCTAAATTAGGCCTATTTCTTTCCCTCAGGATACTCAAGTATCTCATCAATCAGTCCATATTTTTTTGCCTGCTCAGCATCCATCCATATATCTCTGTCAGAATCCTTTGTCACTTGAGATTCTTTTTGGCCAGTATGCTTTGAAATTATTTTTGTTAACTTATCTTTGAGTCTTAATACTTCTTTAGCAGCTATTTCAATATCAGAAGCCTGGCCTTGAGCGCCACTCAAAGGTTGGTGCATATGAACTGTAGAATTAGGTAACGCAAATCTTTTTCCTTTGGCACCAGCAGTTAATAAGACTGTCCCAAAACTTGCACATAATCCAACAGAAATAGTAGATACATCGCAAGGGATGTGCTGAATAGTGTCATATATAGCCATACCAGCGTATACCATTCCGCCAGGAGAATTGATATATAGACTTATGTCTTTATCTTGGTCTTCTCTGGCTAGGTATAATAATTGAGCAACTATAAGATTTGCAATTTGATCATTAATAGGTGTTCCCAAGAAAATAATTCTTTCTTTGAGTAATAATGAATATATATCCAAGGCTCTTTCACCTCTAGCTCCAGATTCAAAAACAGTAGGTATTATATTCTTGGTTAAATCAGTATTTGGCAAATCCATAATTATCCTCTTTGCATATATTTAATTTTATAAAACAATCAGCGAAATAATAATATATAATTAATTCGAGTCATATATTATAACTTGATATGATCTATGTCAACATTAAACCATTACGATTTTAATGCAACATCCTTAATTTTTTCTAATAATTTTTCTCTTCTTAGAGAATACTTAATTTCTTCAGATACTTGATTCTCTGTAAATTGTGAGTTAGTTTGCTGTTTCTTCCATTTTTCAAACTCTTCTTTGATTTTTGATTCTTGAACTTCAATCTCAAAGTGAGTCATTATTTCTTCAATAGCTAAGGCTCTCTTTATTCTATTTTCTGCGGCTACCTTTAATTCTTTTTCAAAAGTCTCTTCAGTTTGCTCAATCTGCTTTAAATAATCATTGAATTCAATTTTCTGATTCTCTATCGTTTTCTTTTGTTGATCTATTAATGCGCTAGTTTCTTGCTCAACCATCAGTTCAGCAATCGTAAACTCAGAAGAATCAACAACCATTTTAATGTATTCATCCCACAAATCTTGGTCCCATTTATTATCCGCAGTAGTTTGAAGATTTGCTTTAATTAACTTTTTCAATCCTTTTAAATCTTCCACATTTGGATCAACAATTTTTGCAAATGAATCATCTATTTCAGGTAGCTCTTTCTCTTTGATTTCATGTAATTTCACATTATATACTGCAGTTTTGTTTCTATATTTTTCACTTAAATAGTCTTCAGGTAGCTCAATATTAAATTTCTTTGTTTTATCTTTTTCCATGCCTGAAATTTTTTTCATTAGGCCGGGCATTTTAAGATTTTCTTCAAATTTAACATCTAACAATAAGTCTATTGAAGAATGATTCATTATTTCCTCTCCATCTGCTTCACATTTAAAATCAATTGTGACCAAATCTCCCATAGATGCTTTTCTGGAGACTGGGGCCCAAGTCCCATTTTGGTCTCTAATTTCATCAATTACCTTATTAACTTCTTTGGCAGATACTTTTTCTTTCTCGACGTCAACTTTTATTTTTTCTATATTAAATAATTTAGTAATTGGTTTTAATGCAATTAGGGCTTCAAATTTTAATTTAGGTTGAAGATCTAAAACAGATATTTTTGGCGTAGAAAAAAATTCAATGTTCTCTTGCTGTATTGCTTTATTGACTAAATCTGGAACTGCATACTCCAAAGATTCCTCAACAATCCCCTCTATTCCTACTATCTGCTCAACTATAGACATAGGGGCCTTGCCCTTTCTAAAACCTGGAATCTTTAGTCTATTGCTTAATTTAGCAGAGGCTTTTTTCAAATGATTATCTATTTCATTATTCTCAACCTCAAGAGTTATCTTCAATTGTTGATTTTCAACTTTACTTTTATCAATTTTCAACTTTTATCCTCTTCTTTATTTATACTTTTAATATTTAATTCCTTTTTTTGTCCTTCTTCGATATGAGAAGGGGCACCCCATAATAAATCAGAAGCGCTTTGAGTCTTCGGAAATGAAATTACGTCTCTAATTGAATCTTCTTCAGAATATATAGCAACAAGCCTGTCGATACCTAGCCCCATTCCGCCATGAGGAGGCGCGCCATATTCAAATGCTTCAAGCAGAGCTCCAAATCTTTCTTCTACCTCAGATTGTGAGTATCCAATTATTGAAAAAACTTTTTCTTGGATCTTCCTATTATGTATCCTTATACTGCCGGATCCTAGTTCAACACCATTGCAAACTAAGTCAAAAAGATTCCCCATTACTTTTCCAGGATCTGAATCCATAAATTCTTCAGTTTCTTTTGTTGGGGATGAGAATACATGATGCATAGCCACCCATTTTCCTGAATCTTTATCCATTTCAAAAAGTGGAAAATCTGTGACAAATAGGAAGTTAATTTTAGACTGGTCAATTAATCCTAGATCTTTAGCTAGCTTATTCCTAAGCGAGCCTAAACATTCATTAACTTTGCTATTCTCCCCCGCAGAAATAAATATAATATCTTCTTCAGATGCATCAAATGTTTTATATATCTTTTTAATATCTTCGGCATTCAAAAATTTAGCAATGGGAGATTTAACATTTTCAATATTTAGTTCAGAAATATCTTTAACATTTGCTAAAGATATAGGAATTACTCCACCTCCGCCCATCTCAATTACAAAATTATTTAATTCATCTATATAACTTCTCTTAATTAAATCTGAATTTTTTAGAGAAATTCCTTTGATAGATCCGCCAGCCTCTAAAGTATTATTAAAAACTCTAAAATCTGTGCCAGACAAAACTTTATTTAAATTTTTCAGTTCTAATGAAAATCTAGTGTCAGGTTTATCCGTGCCATATCTTTCAATAGATTCTTTGTAAGTAATCCTAGGAAAAGGAAATGAGATATCCTTAGATTGGTATTCTTGAGAGAGAAAATGATACAAATCCTCACAATTTGCGATCACATCCTCCTGATGAACAAAGCTCATCTCAAAATCTAATTGTGTATGCTCAGGTTGTCTATCTGACCTTAAATCTTCATCTCTAAAACATTTTGCAATTTGATAATATTTTTCAAACCCCGAGGTCATAAGCATCTGTTTAATCTGTTGAGGGGATTGAGGTAATGCATAAAATTCACCTGGATGAACTCTACTTGGAAATACGTAGTCTCTTGCGCCTTCCGGTGTACTCTTTATCAGAATTGGGGTTTCAATGTGCACAAAATCTTTATCGTTTAAGAAATTGCATATTGATAAAACTACGTCATTCCTTAGTCTAATATTATTCTGCATTCTTGATGACCTTAAATCTAAAAATCTATATCTTAATCTTGTAGTCTCATCTATATTTTTAGAATTTACCTCAAAAGGAGGGGTTTTTGATTCATTTAATACATTAATTTCATTCGCATGAACTTCAATATAACCTGTTGAGATATTAGGGTTTTCTGCCCCTTCTATACGCTTCTCTACTACTCCTTTTACCTGAATCACCCATTCAGTTCGAAAAGATGAAGCAATTTGATGATTAGAATTACTCTTGCTCTTATCAAATACAACTTGAACAGTTCCTGAAGAGTCTCTTAAATCAATAAATAAAAGGGATCCATGGTCTCTCCAAGAGTCTACCCAGCCTGCTATGGTTATTTCGCTATTCTCTTGGTCAATTCCTATTTCTCCACATCCCAGTTCCTTATACAATAAAACTCCTACCTAATTACTTTGTTTTCTTTGAAATTTTCCATAAGAAACTGATTATTAAAGATGCAAAAGTAAGCTTAACAAAATCACCAATTAAAAATGGATAAACGGCCTGAGACAATAGTTTGCCATTTTCCGGCCATGAAAAATCAAAAATTGATAGCCATATTAAAGCTGGAATGTATATAACTATGTTGGCATAAATCATTGCCCAAATAGATAGACCAGCCCTAAGTCCGCGAGTACTCAAAAATGATCCTAAAATCGACGCAAAGAAAAATCCAATTAGGTATCCTCCAGTTACACCCATAAAATAATCTACCCCACCATTATGACCTTGAAAAATTGGCAGCCCAAAAACTCCCAATGCAAGATAAACAGTTATTGATGCTAAAGTAAGCCTTAATCCATAAAGAGACCCAAGCATCAATATTCCAAATGTTTGCAATGTAATAGGGACAGGATTGTCTGGTAAAAAGAACTTAAATTGAGAAAGTAAATATTGAATTAAAACAAATCCAAAAACTAATAATATTGAAACAAGCCTTGATTTAGTATTTACAAAATTATCTATTAATGGGCTCTCTTTACTTAAATCGCTAAATCCAATAATTCTTCCAAATAATTTATTCCCCTTTATTTGAGTAACCATGATTAAATCCCTCTCTTAAGTACTTTTAAATTTACAAAAGTTTCAGTTTTTTTTACCCCATCTATATTTCCCAAATCATAACTTAAAAACTTGCCTAGTTCTTCACTAGTGGGCAGTGTTACCCAAGAAAAAATATCATAGCTTCCAGTTGTCCTCGCTACCCAAGTTGTATATTCATGCTTTGAGATTTCATCAGCTGCATCATCTATTTTATCAGGATCAACTTGAATCCCAATTAGTGCTTCAGAAAAATAACCATTTTTTTTAGGATCGGGCACAGCATAAACATTCACGATGCCTTCGGATTTCATTCGCTTTATCCTTCTTCTTATTGTGCCTTCGCTGACGCCTAAATTCCTTGCCACTTTAGCATTGGATATTCTTCCGTCAGTCTTTAATATGTCTATTATTTTCTTATCTAACTGATCCATAACATAATCCTTAATTTAAAATATTATTATATTCTACGAATTTCGTTTGTAAATTATTTTATAAATTTAATATTTAATTTATCCTATTTGTGCAATCTATTGTGTAAAATAGTATTTAATCAATTTAGTTTGTTCGGAGGAAATATGACGACAGATAATATAATTTCATTCACTGAAGCTGCTGCTTCTAAGATCAGCGAGGTGCTAAAAGAGCAAGGCAACAATGAATCATACCTTAGAATTACTCTCTCTATGAGTGAAAATGGCGGAGCAGGTTATGAGTTTGGGTTAGAGGATGAAGCTTCTAAGTCAGATACAATAATTGAATCGAATGGCGTAAAAGTACTCATTGACTCAGGCAGCGCTCCTTTAATTTCAGGAGCAAATATTGATTACGTTGAGGGAATGCAAAGGTCGGGTTTTGTAATTTCTAATCCTAATATGCCGTCTCCATCTGGTGGTGGATGTGCTTGTGGTGGTGGTGGATGTGGATGTGGAGGCTAATAATTTAGTTATTCTTGAAAGGAATTAGAAGATGGCGTTTATTATTACATCAACGTGTTCAGGGTCTCTCGATGGGGCTTGCGTAGATGTCTGTCCTGTGGATTGCATATATTCCAAAAAAGGAGATAATCATTTATATATTAACCCCGAAGAGTGCATAGACTGTGCGGCATGCGAACCTGTATGCCCAGTTGATGCTATATTTCCAGATGATGAAGTCCCTGAGAACGAAAAAGAATATATATCCAAAGCAGAAAAATATAATTATGATGAATCTGAGCCTGGCCTAAATTTATAAGGCTATATTATTTTTGACATTAAAAGGGCATCATCAGGAGGATCTTTATAGTAATCTTTTCTAACTCCATCTACACCAAATAAAAAAGTTTTATAAAGTTTTATAGCAGCTTTATTCTTATTAGCAACCTCCAATATAACTTTTGAATTCACTTTTTCTTTAACAAGAAACTCTGACAATAGTGAAGATGCTACACCTTCTCTTTTATGAGATGAGTCTACTGCGATAGATATTATTTCATGCAAATTATTAGCAAGCTTCAATGTCAATAGATAGCCAACTATATCTTTTTTCTTAGAGGCTATAATAATTCTATAGTTACTATTATCTATAAATTTTGAGAAATCTAATTTTTTCGTTATCTCTTCAAATGATCTTGAATTAAGAGTATTCAATCCTGATATGTCATTTTTATTAGCTTTTCTAATTTTTAGATTATTTTTCATGTAAAAAATATTGTTTTCGCTATATTGAATAAAATATTATGTTTAACTGAAGCAACTTTCAAAAAAATATTCAGTGAACCTAAAATCAAATCAATCACCTCTACATCTATCTGGCCATTTAAATGAAATAACAATTTTGGTTCGAATAATAAAAATGTGCCTCTCATATAGAAAGTTAATCGTATTGGGTTTTATTGGAGTATTTGGTTTAATCTCATCTCAATTATGGCTACCTTATTTATTAGGGACATCTGTAGACACTGCTTATGAAAAAATAAATTCAGAATCTAAAGATTTCTCTTCATTATGGATACTCGCAATTTCAATTATTTCTGTAAGCGCATTAAGAGGGATTTTTGCATTTATTTTACAATTTAATGGAGAGAAAATTGCAAATAGAATTTCATCAGACTTGAGAAGCAAGTTTCATAGAAAACTTCAATCTCAAACTTATAAATATCATGACAGGATACATACTGGAAACCTAATGTCTAGAGGAATTATGGACATAGAAGGAGTGAAAATGTTT
>JAYZIQ010000052.1:0-21159 GCA_036165455.1 Chloroflexota bacterium
TGATGATTTTGATTCAGTAGTAAAGGCTTTTAAAGATCAAGATACGATTGTTCATTTGGCAGCTGACAGAAGCATGAAGGCAGAATGGGATACAGTTCTACCTTATAACATTGTAGGGCTTTATAACGTTTTCGAGGCCGCTAAAATTTGCGGGGTGAAAAGGGTAGTATTTGGATCTTCACAGCACTCTGTTGGAGGAAATTATAATGATGAGCCTTATAAGTCAATACTCTCTGCAAAATTTGAAGAAGTGAAAAGGCCTTACAAAAGAATAGATGAGACTACTGCGATTAGACCTTCTGGTTTTTATGGAGTATCAAAGGCATTTGGAGAGGCACTAGGGTCAATATACAATGAATATTATGGAGTTCCTTCAATACATTTAAGAATCGGATACACGTCATCGAATGATAATCCTGGCAGAGGAATGAGCCTTTGGCTCTCTCATAGAGATGCTGCCCAAATTCATATGAAAGCAGTTGATGCTCCTGAGAGCTTAAAATACGGAGTATTTTTTGCAATGTCAGATAATTATTGGAATATTTTTTCAGTGGAAAAGGCAAAAAAGGAATTAGGGTATGAGCCACAAGATGATAGTGGGCCTGAATATGCAGGATGGCTATTAGAAGAACAGCTTGAAAGAGATTACACTGAATACAAAAAACATCCGTATGAAAAAGAATAAATGACTAAAACTATATTTCAAAAGATTATTGACAGAGAATTACCTGCTGAAATAGTTTTTGAAGATGAAGATATAATTGCATTCTGGGATATAACCCCAGCTGCACCTATTCACATACTTATAGTTCCAAAGAAATTAATCACTTCAATCAATGATGTTAATGATCAAGATAAAGAACTGATCGGGAAAATGTTTTTGGTTGCAAAAGATTTGGCTAAAGAACATGAAATAAGCGAAAATGGCTTTAGAACTGTCTTCAATACAAATGATGATGGGGGTCAGACAGTTTATCACTTACACTTGCATTTGCTGGGTGGAAGAAAAATGTCTTGGCCGCCGGGATAAGGATAAATAGATATGAGCAATAAAGATGAATTTCATAGGTTTAAAAAAGAGAGCTTATTATGGAATGGTATTATAACTTTAGGATTTGGATTACTTCCCTCAATAGCCTATTTGGTTACCCAAGCTGTTGATTTATCTGGAATAAGCATATCTGCCAATGGGTATATTATTTCATCAGTAATATCACTATTTGTAGGGGGAGCAGGAAACGCAGCTAGATTAAATAGTAAATACAAGAAACAACAAAACTTATAAATTAATTATCTTCTGAATTTAATCTTGTTTTAGAAGATTTTGACTGGTTCTTGTTATCAGCAAAATCTTCAACCATCTGCCTAGCTTCCTCATCAGTATATTGAATACTAGGAGACTTCATGAAATATGCTGAGGCACTTTCTACTGATCCAGAAACACCTCTATCTTTTGCAATTTTAGCGCATCTAATCGCATCAACTGCTACTCCCGCTGAATTGGGACTATCTTCTACTTCTAATTTTAATTCTACATTTAATGGCAAGTCTCCAAATGATGTTCCTTCAATTCTTATATAAGCCCATTTTCTATCCTCTAACCAAGGCACATGATCACTCGGACCAATATGTATATTGTCACTCTCTATTTCTTGCTCTAATTGAGATTTTACAGCATTAGTCTTGCTGATTTTTTTAGAAATTAATCTTTCTCTTTCTAGCATATTCAGAAAGTCAGTATTCCCTCCAAAATTTAATTGATAAGTATTATCAATCTTGACTCCTCTATCCTGAAATAGTCTTGCCAATACTCTATGAACAATAGTTGCGCCCACTTGAGACTTAATATCATCTCCAACTACAGGAACTCCGGCTTCTTTAAATCTATTTTGCCAATACTCTTCTTTTGCAATAAAAACTGGTATGCAGTTTACAAATGCACATTTAGCTGCCAAAACCTGCTCAACATACCATTTAGTGGCCTGTTCTGATCCTACAGGAAGATAATTAATTACAACATCTACTTTTCTATCCTTAAGAATTCCAGCAATGTCAGATGTAGATCCAGAAGCTTTCTTGACCATTGTAGACAAATATTTACCTAGCCCATCATGAGTCATTCCTCTATCAACTTTAATTCCGGTCTTAGGAACATCATAAAATTTCAAGGCATTATTATTATTCGTATAAATAGCTTCCGATAAATCTATGCCAACTTTATCGCTATCAACATCAAAAGCAGCTACTATATTAATATCTCCTACACTATAACCACCAAGCTCATTGTGCATTAGGCCTGGAATTTTTTCATTATCCTGCACCTCCTTATATTTACTAACCCCCTGCACTAAAGATGAAGCGCAATTGCCAACTCCAATTATAGCTACATTTATTTGACCCAATTTGGCTCCTTTCTACGAAAAATAAATTATAAAACTGTTTTCAAGCAAAATAAAGTTAATTAGAAACAATGTCATCAATGCTGGGCTGCATAACTCTTGATTTAGCAATTCCAGAAAATCTAGAAGATTCAATCCCATCTGAATCAAACATAATGAATGTGGGCGTTGACCTTACTTTATATTTAATAACCTTATCTTTATTTTTAGTATCTCTAACGTCTATTTCAATAAAATCAACTCTATCTCCGTAAATTTCTTTCATGGCAGATACTGTAGGTCTAGATGCTACACAGGCCATACAAGTTGGAGACATAAATTCAACTACAGTTGGCTTTTCAAAGGAAAAATATCCAGAAGCTACTAACTCAACTTCATTATTTTCTTCATTTAATGGATTTGAAATTGCTAAACCAACTAAAAGAACTAATGGAATTAATATCAAATAAGCACTAGATCGATACCTAAAATACAAATATACAAGAACTATTATCAGCAATGAAAATATTATCAAAACTGAATAATGATTTATAAATTCAAAAATACTATTCAAAATTCCATCTCCTAATACTTACAAATTCTCTAGGTGGATTTAACTTTGACCCATAAGCTGTATAAGATACTTCTGCTACAATTATATCTCCTTTTGAGTTTGATGTGACCCCATGAGGTGAAATGAATTGGTTAATCGCCTCACCTGAGTAACTATCTCCTACCTTGCTAACAGTATTGCCATCATAATCTAATATTCTTACAATATTCCCAATATTAGGAACACCCTCTTGTGTATGCATTCCAGTTCCAGCCTCAGCTAAAAGAATAAAACCTTCAAGACTGCCCTTTCCTTTAAATATTGATTGAGGTCTATGAAAATGAAGTTGATTCACCCAATTACCTTGTTTATCAAATATTTGTACTCTAAAATTTTCTCTGTCACATACCCAAATGTGTTTATCATCAACTAAACAAATATTATGGGGAAGATTAAAGTCTCCAGGGTCAGTCCCGGGGTTCCCCCAAGAAATTACATGATTCCCTAGCTCATCAAATTTATGAATTCTAGAATTTCCATAGCCATCACTAATGTATAAGAAACCATCTGAATCAGTAGTTACATCAGTAGGTCTATTAAAATAGCCTCCTTTCTGCCATTCGGTAGGCTTACCTGGGTTTCCTATAGTCATTAAAACTTTTCCGTCTTTTGTGCATTTTTTTAGAAAATGACCACCATCATCTACTAAATAAAGAATGTCTTCTTGGTCAATAAAAATGCCATGAGGCCTTACAAATTCACCCTTACCCCAACTATCAATTAATTTTCCATTATCTGAAAAAACCAACACAGGAATTTCTCCTCTATTAAAAATATAAACATTGTCTTCACTATCAGTTGCAACTGATGTTGCTTCCTTTAGATATATATTTTCAGGAATATTAGGCCAATTTGATATAGGAGTATGATTCATAAAAATTAACTATTTTTTTCTAAATCACTCCAAATTTCTTTGCAGTAATCTAAGCTCTGTTTGTCAGAATAGAATTGATCTCCATCAAATACACCCTCCAGCGCCATTAATCCGCTATAATTTCCATCGTGCATTGCTTCAATTGCAAACCTGTAATCAATCTCTCCTTGGAGTATATTTCCTCTTATAAAAACAGATCTTCTGTTTTCAGGGTGATTTACTCTAGTCATATTTTTGCAATGCCAGTAGTTTGAAATTGGTGCTAATTCTTTAATTGCATCTTCTGTTCTCTCTTCTGGAATATCGTAATTCCATATGATATTTCCTAAATCTGGATTAATGCCAAAATTATCTCTTTCTACTTTGCTGTGCAGTAATTTGGCAGACCAGCTGTTATCTATTGGAGAATTTTGATGAACTTCACACGAAATATTTAATCCATAATCTTTTGCCTCGTCACATAACTCTTGATATTTTTCTGCAAGCATGTCGTATTCAGGAAGTGTAGTCTCTCTGCTTGAATTCTGAGAAAATGGTAATCCATTATGGGTAACTTCATTGCTAGAAATTAGGCTGGATCCAGTATCTAAATAAGGAGATTTATCTGGTTGAGATATTGCACCATTTATAACTTCAGATTTTAAAATTTTTCCAAATTTTAAAGCTCTCCTGGCCCTTTCAATATTTTCTTCTCCACTTTTTGGATCAATCATTAATCCGCCAGACCTAATTGCTAATACAGGTGTCCCAAGATCAGAAAGTCTTTTTTCGAGATCCTTTAAACCATTTTCACCTCCCTCAACCCTATCTAGACATTCCATGCCCAACTCAATTCCATCAAAACCCATATTACTTACTCTTTTTAAAAACTTATCGGTAAGTCTTTTAGGGTCCATATCAAAAGCATTTCCTAGGTATGGATAATCAGAAAATCTTCTGAAAGCGTAACAAAATCTCATTTTTTCCTCTCAAACTCTATGTATTGCATAGAATAATAAAACATTTAGACTTTAATATTAAATTAATTGTGATTGTAGTATGAACACCGAGAATCAAAATATTAATAAATCATTTTTTTCTTCAGAAAAACTCGTAATTATAGGAAGTGCTTTTTGGTGGTTCAGTTTATATATTTATGTTCCAATTCTTCCAATTTTTTCTAAAGATTTAGGTGCAAATCTTGGTTTCGTAGGATTGATAGTCGCATCATATTCTATCGGGCAAATACTCTTTAGGATGCCAATTGGTTATTTATCAGATAGATTAAAATCCAGAAAGCTTTTTTCTGTTTTAGCAGCTTTAGTTTCCACCTTAGGTTCTTCTTTTCTTTTTTTTGCCGACCAACCAAATGAAGTTTTTATTGGCAGAACAATTACAGGTATAGCTGCAGCTGGCTGGGTAGCAATTAGTGTCTATTATTCAAGTTTTTTTTCACCCAAAGAAAGATCTAAATCATCTACTTACATATTAGGTTCTAATACTGCATCAGTATTTTTAGGGACTTTTTTAAGTGGATTTGTTTCTGATTTATTTGGAGCAAATACATGCTTTCTAATAAGCATATTATCCGGATTAACTGCGACTATGCTATTTATATTATCTAAAGAAAACAAATTTAAATTGGAAGCCAATTTTTCAACAAATGTATTTTTTAAACTTATGAGGAATAGGCTTCTAATAGCTTTCTGCATAATTGGAATATTTGTTCAATTTGTAACCTTTTCCACTTTATTTTCCTTTTTTCCAATCTATTTAAATGAATTAGGTTTCACTGACTCTATTGTGGGCAATATTGTTTCATTCTCAACTCTTGCTGCACTGATTGGAACCTTTGCCTCGCCCATTTTACTTAAAAAATTTGGATTTTGGAGGACTGCATCAGTCGCATCCATCCCACTAGCATTGTCGAATTTGATAACACCATTCCTTGAAAGTCTCTCCTTGTTAATTATTTTGAGGTTAATTGCAGGCTTAGGGGTCGGAATAGTATTTTCTTCTCTAATGGGTCTTATTGTTAGAGAGTTTCAAGAAAACTACCAAGCATCTGCTATGGGTATTTTCCAAGCAATATATGCTATTGGAATGTTTTCTGGGCCATTAATTTCTGGAATCATAGCTTCAAATTTCGGAATTTCATATGTTTTTGCTTTCAGTTCTTTTATTTCATTAATGATACTAATAGTATGCATCCTTATGAGAACTGAAAAACTTACAAAATAATGCAATAAAAACCACAGAAAAGTTATATATATTTTGATAGTTTTTAGATATGGAATTTTTCGACATTAAAACAACATTAATTTTTTCTTCTTTTGCGGGGTTAATTTTAATTTTTCTAATTTCTCTTTTCGTTTTAAAAAATAACTATTTATTACTAGTAAATAAAAATTATCTAGAAAAGATAAATAGGAAAAATAAGTCAAATAATGAATCTATAGCTGAAAAAGAAAGAATTTTAGATATATATCAGCAAATAAACTCAGATAATGATCCTGGCATGATAAATAATACATTAAGCTCAAACTTAAAAACTTTAATTAATCTAAAAGAATTAAAGATTTTGTACAGGAAGAATGGATCGGAAAATCTTCAGATTTTAAGTGAAGAAAATGAAGGCAAAGCAATCATACCTTTTAGAAAATTACCTTCAAATGAAACTCTAAAAAATAATAAATCCATCTCTTTAAAATTTCATGAAATGAAAGAAGATTGCCCCTGGGTTCCTGACAATTTTACTTCTTGCATTATGTTTCCTTCATTTAAAAATAGTAATTTCTTAGGTATTGTGTGCTTATTTTTTGAAAATAATAAAGACGAGGATCTATTTTCTACAAATATCAAAAGTTTATTAAATACTTCTATGAAATTAATTTGGTATCACTTAAATTATTCTTCAAATAATCTTATGGAAAATATGCTATCTGAATCTGGAAGGTTAAATAAAAATGAAGAAAATTTTGTAAAAATAGGATCTATGAAAATAGATAAAAATAAATCAGAAATTTCAATTGATGGAAATTATGTTGATATTACAAATCAAGAATTTAATATTTTAGAATTTCTAGCTTTAAATAAAGGAGAATATGTAACTACTGAAGAATTATTAAAGGATGCATGGGATAAAAGTAATGTTTCTATTTCTGCTGTAGAAATTGCATTATTTAGACTAAGGCAAAAATTAAGTAAGCATAAAAATGGAATTAATTTCATTAAAAACAAAACAGGTAAGGGTTACACCTTAAATGCTGTTTAAAAAATTACCCTAAAAAATTCTTAATAATCGACAATGCTTCCTTTAGGTTTTCCCTAGAATTTGCGAAAGAGATTCTTAGGTATCCTTCCCCAAATTTTCCAAAAGAGGTTCCTGGCAATACTGCCACACCTTCATTAAGCAGTGCATCTGAAAGTTCTTGGCTTTTAAAGCCAGTTTCCTTGATATTAGGAAATGCATAAAAAGCCCCTTTAGGCTTTATACAACTAATCCCTTTTATATCATTAAATCCATCAACTACTATTTTTGCTCTTTCTTGGAATTCTTTTAGCATCAATTTAACACTGTCTTGCGGACCTAAAATTGCTGCTGCTGCTGCTTTTTGGCTAAAAGCAGAAGTACAGGAAACACTATTAGTTACAAGTCTTGAAATTGGCTCAACTAATTCGTCCGGGAAAATTCCATAGCCCAATCTCCATCCAGTCATGGCATAGCTTTTAGAAAATCCATCCAAGATTACTGTCTGTTTTTCCATATCATCAAAATCATAAACAGAATTATGACTACCTTCAAAATATAAATCCTTATAAACTTCGTCCGTCAAAATAGCTATATTATTTTTATAAGCTAAATCTGCCACCCTATTAATATCTTCTGAATCCATAACACTTCCACAAGGATTATTAGGAGAATTTATTATCATTAATTTTGTCTTGTCAGTTATCGAGTTTTCTATCAGGTCAACATCAGCATTAAAACCTTTTTCTTCTTTTAATTCCATAGGCACAGGCTTTCCGCCAACATAATTAATCATAGATTCGTAGATTGGAAATCCGGGATTTGGGTAAATTACTTCATCTCCAGGTTCAATTAGAGCCATTATAGTAAAAAACATTATGGGCTTAGCTCCGGGAGTAAATACTACATTTTCAGGAGAAATATTTTTGCCATGAACATCTGTCTGATGCTCAGCAATGACTTCACGAACATCCATCAGCCCAGGCGAAGGAACATAATGAGTAAAATTATCATCTAAAGCTTTTTTAGCAGCTTCTTTTATATGGTCAGGTGTCTCAAAGTCAGGTTCACCAATTTCTAAGTGAATAATTTTTTTGCCTTGAGCCTCCAATTTTTTTGCCTTAGCAAGCACCTCAAAAGCTGTCTCTGTCCCTAATCTATTTAAACTACTAGCAAGTTTCATGAAAATTTCCCTTAAACTCCCAAAAAAAAATTTGAAAAAAATTAATAATTTGTAATCCTATATTAAACCAAAGATATTACAAGCATTTTTAATAATTTCTTAATAAATTGAACTAAATTAAATACTTTGCATAAACTATTATTTATGGGAATTAAAAAGAAATGGCTAAATCCAGTAGAAATTTTTAAGTTTGTTTTTATTAAATCTACCTTTAAAACAACTGAGCGTGATGAATTAATAGAAAAAATTTCAAAATTTACTGAAAGCCCATTAATTATATTGGCTTTTGCTATGATCCCATTGCTTCTAGGCCCATATATTTGGGATTTAAGCGAAACAGAAAAAGAAACATTTAATAGTCTTGATAATATAATTTGGATATTATTTGTAGTTAATTTAGTTGTAAAACTTGTTATTTCACCTCGAAGATTATCTTTTCTTAAATCAAATTGGCTAGAAGTTATTGTTGTCTTGCCTTACCTGCAGCCACTCAGAATAGTAATATTTGGAACTAAAGCTATATGGGGAATGAGAAAAATAAGTAGACCTGACTTCCTAATAGTAGTCTCTGGAGGGCTAGTAATTACTGCTGCAACAATAGTTACAAGTCTTGAGCGTGCTAGGAATCCAGATTTAGGATCTTTTCCTGATGCATTATGGTGGGCTGTTGTTACAATTACTACTGTAGGGTATGGAAATCAAGAGCCAGTAACTTTCTTTGGAAGGATCGTGGCAGTAATATTAATGATTACAGGAGTAGGATTCTTCGGAGCTATCGCTGCAAATCTTGCTGCATTTTTTGTTAAAAAAGATGAGGGAATCAAAATAGATAATTTGCAAAAAGATATTAATGACATCAAAGCAAAGCTAGATAAGTTAATAAAATAAGGAGCATTATGAATTACAGAGAAGAAAAAGACTCAATGGGTCAATTAAATGTTCCTGAAAATGCATTATATGGAGCAACAACCCAGAGAGCTTTATTAAATTTTCCTATAAGCGACTTAAAATTTGGCAGAACGTTTATAAAAGCAATAGCAGAAATTAAATTATGTGCTGCCCTAACAAATTTAGAATTAGGAGAAATAGATAAAAAAATTGCTAATGCCATTATTGAGGCTGCCCAACAAGTATCAGACGGTGATTATGATGAAGAATTTGTTGTAGATATTTTTCAGACTGGATCTGGAACTTCTACTAATATGAATGCAAATGAGGTAATTTCAAATGTAGCCATAAAGAATTTAGGAGGAGAACTAGGAAGCAGGAACCCTGTTCATCCAAATGACCATGTAAACAAAGGTCAATCCTCTAATGATGTGATACCTACAGCTATACATATTGCGGCTTGCTTAGGAATATCAAATTCTCTAATCCCTTCATTGAAAATTCTAAAAAACTCTTTGAGTAAAAAATCTGAAGAGTTCTGGAGCGTGATTAAAACTGGAAGAACACACCTGCAAGACGCAACCCCTATAAGGCTAGGGCAGGAATTCTTAGGTTATGCAGGTCAAATCGAAGAATCTATAAGAAGATCAGAATCTGCATTGAGCGAACTGTCTGTGTTGGCATTAGGTGGTACAGCAGTGGGTACAGGCATAGGAATGAAAAAGGGATTTTCCGAGAAAGTTATAAATAAGTTATCTGATAGATTCAATATAAAATTTAGTGAATCAAATAATCATTTTCACAGCCAAAGTACTATTGATTCAATAGTTGCGGGATCTGGAAATTTAAAATCAATAGCTGTGAGCCTAATGAAAATAGGGAATGACATAAGATGGCTGGGTTCAGGCCCTAGGGCAGGAATTGGAGAAATAGCTCTTCCAGAAGTTCAACCTGGCAGCTCTATAATGCCTGGAAAAGTAAATCCTGTAATAGCAGAATCACTTACAATGGTTTGTGCTCAGGTTATTGGAAATGACCAAACTATCAACATTGCTGGCCAGTCAGGAAATTTTGAACTTAATGTCATGATGCCAGTAGCTGCTTATAACATCCTTCAATCTATAGACCTTCTTTCTACTTCATCTAATAATTTTGCTATTCAGTGTATTGATGGCCTGGAATCTACTAAAAAGGGTCCTGAGACAGTTCAAAACGGACTAGCTATTTGCACAGCTCTTGCACCTAAAATAGGTTATGACAATGCCGCAAAAATTGCGCACATTGCTTCCGATTCAGGCGAAACAATTCTGGAAGTCGCAAAAAGAGAAACTTCATTAACTGAAGAAGAATTAATCTCAATATTAAATGCTGAAAATATGACTGAGCCATCTTAAATATCTCCAGCATAGAAAGAAATTAAAGAATGAAATTTAAACTGAGAAGCCTTATTGTTACAGTTTATATTCCAGCTTTCTTAACTGCTGCATGTGCAGGTATGCTTGCGCCAACAATACCAGCAAAAGTGGACTTTATTGGCGGGACATCTTTTATTATTGGATTGGCAGTGGGTGCCCAAGGTTTAGGAGAGGCTATTTTTTCAATTCCAACTGGTTTATTGATAAATAAATACGGAAACAAAAAAATAATGGTAAGTGGCATGATTGGATTATCATTTTTTGGATTTTTATCTGGACTATCAGAAAATAATTTAACTTTATATTTTTCATTATTTTCATTAGGAATTTTTTATGGTTTTTTTAGTCTTAGCAGACATTCCTTTCTAACTCAAATTGTTCCTTTAGAATTCAGAGGTAAGGCATTTTCTAGGTTCGGAGGCATTAATAGAATAGGTTGGTTTGTAGGGCCTGTAGCTGGTGGTTATACTGCCGGCTCTCTAGGCGTAGATATGCCTTTCTATATTATTTCAGTGATTGCAATTTTTACTGCCATTTTGATTTATTTTAGTCACGACCCAACAAATCAAAACGACAGCTTAGAGGAGGAAGGTGCCCCTAAATCGATAAGATCAACATTAGTCGAGCACAAAAAGTCATTTATCTTTGGTGGAGCAGGCCAATTTATAATGCAATTTCTTAGACAATGTAGGCATGTGCTTATCCCTATATGGGCTTTTAGTATAGGACTAGAAGTTGAGCAGCTAGGATTAATACAAAGTATTTCTTCTGCAGCAGACATGACTCTTTTCTATCCTGTGGGAATAATTATGGATCGCTATGGAAGGAAGTGGACTTCGGTGCCTAGTATAATTTTGCTTTCTATAGGCTTTATTGCATTAATCTACAGTAATACATTTTTTGGATTAATGGCAGTAGGAATTCTATTAGGTTTCGCAAATGGCCTTGGCTCAGGAGCAATGCTTACACTTGGTTCAGATTTATCACCAAAAGTTAATCCTGGATCATTCTTGGGCATATGGAGACTCTTTGGCTGGTCTGGCAATTCAGCAGGTGGACCAATAAGTGGAGTAATTGCCCAATCATCCACTATTGCAACTTCTTCAATTTCGGTTTCAGCTATAGGTTTAGTCGGGGCATTATTGTTTATCTTCTTTATACCTGAAACATTAAAACGAACTGAATAATTAAATCTTTCTTAAATAATCATGAAGCTGGCTTAGGCATACCGAATCTTCTTCTAAATTCCTTCCGTCTACTGCGTAAGAACTATCACCTGACATGCCTTCTACGGCACCTAAGTCAACAGATTTAATTATTAATTCCTTAGCATCATCAACAGATATTAATAAATTCTTATTTAAAATGGACGATATCTCAGCAATCAGTCCATAGGCTCCCCAATTAGAACAGCTAGAAATAATTAAATTATTAACTTTGGTTGTTGCAGGGTTGTCTGGCAATCCTTCTACTTTCTTTATTTCACTATTTAGATTCCCCATACCAATCTCATTACCCCCATCTCCAATACCAATGCTAAATTTAGAATAATTAAATAAATAATCTAATTTTGCATTATATTCAGAAACATCTTCCCCTTTCCAATTTCTGTAAGTACCATCTCCCATTAAGGATGCTCTCTCTATACTTATACATAAAGAAGGGTCTAATTCTTCAATTAGTTTACTAGCAAATTTTTTAGAATTCTCATGATTATCAACTGGAAATTCAACAATTCTGTCTTTACTTTCAGTAATGCCTTCTAAAATACTATAAGACCATTTATCGGTTACATAAATAACATTAAATCCAATATTTTTTAAAGCTCTTCCTAATGCAATAGAGCCAGCTGGACCATCAGTCTCAGAAGCATTTGCATAAGATATATAAAATCCGGTTACTATAAGAACTACACCTTTTCTTGCAACAACTTCATTTGCAGCATCAGTTAAAAAATTTTCACCTAA
Source organism: Chloroflexota bacterium (assembly GCA_036165455.1). Classification (GTDB taxonomy): domain Bacteria; phylum Chloroflexota; class Dehalococcoidia; order Lucifugimonadales; family Lucifugimonadaceae. The sequence continues at coordinate 12,548 of JAYZIQ010000052.1, forward strand.
ATATCTCTTTAATTTGGAAATATTTCTGATATCTTTTTGCAATATTATGTCTTCTGGTATACCCATTATTTCTCCTCATCTTTTAAATCAGTAACAAACATGTATCCAGGAGAATGAGTGTATACAACTGGAATTTTAGCTTTTTTCAGCACAACTTGAGGAGTAACACCGCATGCCCAAAAAACTGGAACATCACCATCACTTTGCTTTTTCCAATATTCACCAAAATCAGGTTTATCTAGATTATTTATACCAATTTCATCTGGATCCCCAACATGAATAGGGGCGCCATGATTCTTCTCGTACTTAGAAGTAATGGAAATAACTTTTTCTATCTTATCCTTGGGTATCCATCTCATAGAAACTACCAAAGGGCCTGAAAAGTATGAAGTGCTTTTTGTTTCTATGTTTGTAGCATACATCGCGACATTTCCATTTTTTTCAAAATGAGGCATAAATATTCCTTCTTTTGATAAAGCGAATTCAAAAGAAAAGCTACAGCCAAGAAGGAATGTTACAAAATCATCTCTCCATTCATCAAGCAAATTGCCTAGAGTACCAACCAAATTACCCTCTTCAAATTTTTTATATGACACAATATCTGTTCTTATATCAGCAGATGGAGCTGATTTATAAGGAGTATAAGAACCTGAATCTAATTTTTCTATGATCGGGCATGGCTTAGGATTCAAGTTACAAAATTTTTCAAAATCATCAGCATAGTCATTTGTAACTATTACTAAATTTGTTTGAATATAATCTTTAGCAAACCCACAAGTAGGCTGATTAAAATTATTATTTCTAATTTTTTCTCTTAATAATTTAGAATCCAATGATTTTTTCCTTTAAATGTGTAGAATTGTAAACACATATTCTAAATACTATATAAAAATGATTGAGGTGTGAATTTGGTCACTTTAGATGCAATAGTTTCATTAGCAAAAAGAAGGGGTTTTGTTTTTCAAGGAAGCGAAATTTATGGAGGGCTTAGGAGCGTATGGGATTTTGGCCCCTTAGGAATTGAATTAAAAAGAACTATAAAAGATGTATGGTGGAAACACATGATCCACCAGAGAGAAGATATTGAGGGTATAGATTCTGCTATTTTGATGCACCCAAATGTATGGGAAGCTAGTGGTCATGTTTCTGGATTTACTGACCCATTAGTAGAATGTAAAACTTGTCATAACAGATTTAGAGAAGATCAAATTGAAGATACTAAAATATGTCCAGAGAAAGGTTGTGGTGGCAAATTAACTGAATCAAAGCAATTTAACCTGATGTTTCAGACTCATATGGGACCAGTTCAAGATGAAGGTTCCCAAATTTATCTAAGACCTGAAACTGCGCAAGGTATATTCGTAAATTTTGAAAATGTTATGACATCAACAAGAAAAAAAATTCCTTTTGGAATAGGTCAAATTGGCAAATCTTTCAGAAATGAAATTACTCCTGGAAATTTTATTTTTAGGACAAGAGAATTTGAGCAAATGGAAATGGAGTTTTTCTGTCAGCCAGATTCTGCTGATGAGTGGTTTAAATATTGGATAGATTTTAGTCATAATTGGTTTGAGTTATTAGGAATTAAAAAATCTAATCTAAGAAAAAGAGAACATACAACAGATGAAAGGCCTCATTATGCAAAAGCAGCCTTAGATATCGAATATAATTTTCCTTGGGGATGGGGTGAGCTTGAAACAATAAATAATAGAAGTGATCATGATCTAAAAAGCCACTCAGAAAAAAGTGGCAAAGATCTTTCTTTTTTTGATGAGGCATCAAAAGAAAGGTACGTCCCTTATGTTATAGAACCAGCTATGGGGGCAGACAGGACAGTATTAGCAGTTATTTGCGATGCTTACGATGAAGAGGATTTGGAAGACGAAAAAAGAGCATTGCTAAGATTCAAGCCAATTATTTCTCCTATACAAGTGGCAGTACTTCCTCTTAGTAAAAATGAAAAATTAGCTGAAGTTAGTGATGAGATATATAAAAAATTACAAAAAATATATAGATTCCAATTTGATAATACTCAAAGTATTGGCAAGAGGTATAGAAGGCAAGATGAGATAGGCACTCCTATTTGCTTAACAATAGACTTTGATACTGTAGAAAAAGATCAATGCGTAACATTAAGGCACAGGGATACAATGGATCAAATCAGAATTAAAATAGAAGATATTGAAAAAGAAATAGAAAAATTATTCACAACTTTCTAAAATGTCATTTAAATCATCATTCTTATTAATTACAGTTTTTTTATTATCATGTAGTAGCGGTAATACTGATGAACATATAACTTTCAAAGGCTATGATATAAACGGAATTCAATTCAATTCAAAAGAATTCATAGGGTCTCCAATGATAATTAATTTTTGGTACCCTTCTTGCCCTCCATGCACAAAAGAAATTCCTACTTTAGTCGAGTTCGATAAAAAAAATAAACAAGAAATTATAATGATTGGAATAGTTCATAACTCGCTTGTTGATCCAAAAGAAGATGCAATAAAAATGTTAGAAAAATTTAATGTTAAATACATAAATTTATATGATAAAGATAATTTACTTACAGAAGAATTCAATGTATTAGGCTTTCCTACAACCATATTCTTAGATAAAACTCACAAAATAAGTACAAAGTGGACTGGCTTTCTTGATGAGACTAACCTTAAAAAGGAATCATCAAAAATAAGTAAATAATGTCAATATTAGTATTTATAATTAATTTCATTCATTCCGTTGCAGCTTCTATTTGGCTAGGAGGCTGTTTTTTAATGATCACCTTATCAATGAGTCAAAAATTTAAATTAATAGAAAATCATCAGTCAATTTTTCAAAATATTTCATTTTCTCTCAGAGAGCTTGTAAGCGGATCAATGATTCTTATTTTCTTAACTGGAATAATTATGACAATTCAAAAGCTTTCTTTAGTTCAAACTGATTCAGGGTATGCCATAATATTAGGATTAAAAATTATATTAAGCTTAGGAATTATTTTCAGGATTTGGCAATTCAGAAACTCTGGATACCCTAAATACTCTAATAATTATTTAGAGTGGTTATTAGGGTACAATTCATTTGCTATATATGGAGTTCTAATTTTCTTTCTGGCAGACCTTTTGGAGAATATAGTTTAATAGGCTCTATATACCCCCTTTCTCTTCTAACTCTTCTTAATTCTCCGTCTAAATATAACTTGATTTGATTAAATTTAAATATAATTTCTTTGATAGGAATAAGCACGAAAGATCTTGATTTATAATTTTTATGCGGGACTACAAAGTTTCTTCTATTGATCCTTTTTGAGCCTATTATAATTATATCTATATCTATAACTCTGGGAGTCAAGTCACCTTTTTTCTTTCTTCCTAATTTCTTTTCAATTCTTTTAGTTAGATTAAGTAGAGATACAGGGCTAATATTTGATTTAAATAATACTACCTGATTTAAATAGTCACCATGATTAGATACTCCTTGAGGTGCTGTTTCATATACTGAAGATTTTCTTATTAGTCGCATCCTTTTGGAAAGAATTTCTATTGAATTCTCTAAGTACTTCTTTCTGTCGCCAAGATTTGAGCCAATACTAATTATAATTTCATTCATTAACTTAACTTTTCAATAAAACCTAATAAATTTTTAACTGCCACTGCATCATGCACTCGAAATAATTTAGCTCCTTTTTCTTTAGAAACCACAACCGAAGCCATTGAAACTTCTTCTCTATCTGATATAGATGCACCATCTGCTATCTTGCCTAAAAATGACTTCCTTGAAGTTCCCACTAAAACAGGCAACCCAATGCTAGAAATTTGCTCTAAGTTCTGATGCAATTCAATATTTTGGTCAACATTTTTATTAAAACCAAACCCTGGATCGATAATTATTTTATTACTATTAATTCCATTGGAATCTAGAAAGTTTATTTTTTCTACTAAATCTTTTTTTACTTGCTCTGCAACTGAATTGTTATTTTTTAAAGGCTTATTATGGGTAAGGATGTATGGAATACCAGCATTTCTAACAACATCAACCATTTCTTCATCATATTTAAGCATGGAAATATCATTGATAATGTTTGCACCTGCACTAACTGCTTCTAAAGCGACCTTAGACTTCCTTGTGTCTATACTTATAGGAATATCGGATATTTTTCGTAATTTTTCTATTAATTCAACAACCCTATTAATTTCTTGATTTTCTGAAACTTCAACAACATTTTTGTATAAAGATTTAGGTCTAGTAGATTCAGCACCTATGTCAATAATATCAACACCACTATCTGTGAATGATTTGATTAAATTTAGTGCTTTATTGATGTCAGTTCCTATTCCGTCGCCTGAAAAAGAATCATCAGTTAAGTTAACTATTCCGACCACAGCAGTTCTGTTTTCTAGATCAAATTCAAAGTTTCCAATTTTCATACATTTATTTATATCTTTTATCTTATAATTTACAACAAATATTATTTGATAGAAATCAGTGTCTGAGATAGCATTTACATTTGAAAAATGAAAAAAAATTCTGACAACAATACAAATTCTCAAGAATCTAACTCATCTAGCTCAAAGATTTCAAGTCTTCAAAGCAGAAAAAGTGAGGCTAAATTAGGTGGTGGGGCTGCAAGGCAAGAAGCTCAACAGAAAAAAGGAAAAAAATTAGCTAGAGAAAGACTTTCGCTATTATTCGATAATGGAAATTTTACTGAGATAGACCCTTTTGTTAAGCATAATTCTTCAGATTTCGGTCTTGATAAGACTAGAATTGATGGAGATTCAGTTATTTGCGGTTACGGAAATGTTCATGGACAGCAAGTATTTGCTTTTTCACAAGATTTCACGGTTCTAGGCGGATCACTTTCAAAGGTAGCATCAAATAAAATATGTAAGGCTTTTGATCTAGCAATCAAGACTGGGTGCCCTATAGTAGGTATAAATGATTCTGGTGGGGCTAGAATTCAAGAAGGGGTAGACTCATTATCTGGGTACGGTGAACTATTCAAAAGAAACACAATGGCATCAGGCGTAATACCCCAAATAACAGTTGTAGTAGGTCCATCTGCTGGAGGAGCTGTTTATTCACCAGCACTAACAGATTTTATATTCATGGTTGATGGGGTTGGGCAAATGTATATTACTGGTCCTGAGGTAGTTAAAGCAGTAACAGGAGAAGATGTTAGTCATGATGATTTAGGAGGTGCAAACGCTCATTCTACTAAAAGTGGAGTTGCGCACTTTGTAAGTCAATCAGAATCTGATTGTTTTGAAGAAGTCAGAAATCTACTCAATATGCTTCCTTCTAATAATGTAGATGTTAAATCTAGCAATGAGAATTCTGGAGATTCTGACCAAGCAATGCTTGATAACTTTATACCCGACACACCAAATCAGAGCTACGATGTTAAAGATGTAATTGAAACTATTATTGATTCAGGATCTTTTATTGAAGTCCAAGAATCTTATGCGCAAAATATAGTTGTAGGTTTTTCTAAATTTAACGGAGAAACAGTTGGAATAGTAGCAAATCAGCCAGACCATATGGCTGGCGTGCTAGATATCAATGCTTCTTCTAAAGCTGCCAGATTCGTAAGATTTTGCGATTCATTTAATATTTCTATAGTAACTTTGGTTGATGTTCCTGGATTTATGCCTGGAACAGCTCAGGAATATGGCGGTATTATTAGGCATGGCGCAAAACTGCTTTATGCATATGTTGAAGCGACAGTTCCAAAAATAACAATAATAATGAGAAAAGCGTACGGAGGGGCTTACATTGTAATGGGGTCAAAAGAACTAAGGTGTGACGTCAATGTTGCTTGGCCATCAGCAGAAATCGCAGTAATGGGCCCTGAAGGAGCTGTAAATATTATTGGCAGAAAAGAAATTTCAAGCTCAGAAGATCCTGAAAAGAAAAAGAAAGAACTTATTGATAATTACAGAGATAAATTTGCTACACCATTTGTAGCTGCAGAAAAAGGATATTTGGATGATGTGATAGAGCCATCACAGAGTAGGCAATACATAATAAATGGCTTAAAAATGCTGAAAAATAAAGTCGATCATAATCTTCCAAAAAAACACGGAAATATACCTCTATAAACTGAAAGGAAATATATGATTGATCTGCTAAAAATAGCAAAAATTGAAGCTGGTGGTGGAAATTTATTTGATGAGCTATCAAATCTTTATAAAGATGCAAATATAAAACCTAATGGGTACCCAGATGCGGTTGTTTGGCAAGGCGGTAATCATGATGGAAAAGTAAATCCTGTAGCCCACTCTTTAACTGATGCATATGCTCTTCTTGGCACAATTGCGGCAATAGATATTATTGGTTTGCCATACTATGCAGTACCAATGTGGTCTCAATTTAGACACGATACTAAATTAGAAGCTTTAGCATGGTTCGGCAATATCCCATCAACATCTATTAAGTGGTCTACTGCAGGAGATGCCTACGTTAATGATGATAGTGGAAATAAAGTAGTTGTTATGGGCAAGTCTGGAAACGCACATCTAAGAACTCAAGCAGGTGTTTATTGCAATGTCAGGCCTTACGGCCCAATAACCGTTGTTAGAAGTATGCCATGCCTTCCATACTCTCAAGATACAAGTAAATTTACTGTAAACGATGCAGGTGTAGTTCATTCTGAAATGAACTCCCCTGGCGTTCAAATGGCATATGCAAACAGATTATTTTTAAAATTAGTAAATGATAGTGGAGCTATTGGGCGTATTGCCACAAAACCCACTCAAGCAATGGAAGATGGAATTAATGCAGGGCTCCATTCTTGGTTAATTAAAGGTACTAAGTTTGAGGTAGGCAGAAGATATGCAGTTGATCCTTATGAGGAACACAAGGAAAGCATAGATAAAATAATCAAATTGCTCCCAGCAGATTTCAAAAATGGAATGGATAATTGGTCTGGAAGGATTGAGCAGCACATAGCTGATACAAATTATGGCTTACTAATATGGGATTTGATAAATAAACAAAATACAATTGTTTTATCTACAGATCTTGACGGAGATAGGCTTACTGATCTTTTGGCTGACATTTCAGACCCATTAAGAACATTTTCTGGAATGGTTGCAAATAAGCTTGGCAAAGAAATAGACACAAGTAAGCTTTGGAAAGAAATGGGCTATTCAACAGGAAATGGAAGGGATATGACATCTGTTATGTACAGAATGGATGGACCCCCTATACATGAACAGACCTTAGGTTCTGCTGATGCAATGCTTTTAAGATTGTTAGATGGAGACGAATGGGTTGGAGGAACCAAGCAGCCTTATGATCCAAGAATTCACTTTATATTAATCAGAGATGCATATAAGGATGCAAATCCTAATAATAAGGCTTTGCATGACTGGCTAGATGATGTGCTAAATAAATTTGACGAAGTATATAAAGGAGACAGGCCTGGATTCTTAGAAGGCTATAAATCTTTAAAACAAAAAATTACCCCGTGGGGAAGCTAGGAAAGGAATAAGTATAATGAAATCAAAAGTAACAGTTGTTGGTGCTGGTAATGTAGGGGCCACTACAGCTCAAAGAATTTTTGAAAAAGGTCATAGTGATGTAGTTCTTATAGATGTAGTTGAAGGTATACCTCAAGGAAAAGCTTTAGATATTCTTGAAAGCGGACCAATTGTAAAATCTGATGCAAAAATAATTGGAACTAATTCGTACGAAGAATCAAAAGACTCAGACATAGTTGTTATTACTGCAGGAATTGCTAGAAAACCTGGAATGAGCAGAGATGATTTACTAATTACTAATATGAATATAGTAGGTTCGGTAACAGAAAGTGTGATTGCAAACTCTAAGAATCCTATAATTATAGTGGTTTCTAACCCTTTAGATGCCATGGTTCAGCACTGTTATGAAAAAAGCGGACTTTCAAAAGAAAGAGTGATTGGAATGGCAGGGATACTTGATACTGGGAGATTTAGAACTTTCTTGTCTGAAGAGCTAAATGTATCTGTAAATAGCATAGATGCCTATGTTTTGGGTGGCCACGGAGACTCTATGGTTCCTTTACTTAAAGCAACAACTATTGGTGGAGTTCCTGTAGAAGAATTAATTGAAAAAAACAGGTTAGAAGAAATTGTACAAAGAACGCGAGATGGAGGGGCTGAAATAGTTGCCCATTTAAAAACTGGAAGTGCCTATTATGCACCTTCCGCAGCTGTGGCTCAAATGGTTGATGCAATAGTATTCGACACTAAAGAAGTTTTTCCTTGCGCGGCAATGTTAAGCGGGGAATATGGAATAAATGGTGTATATGCAGGAGTTCCGGTTAAATTAGGAAGTTCAGGAATTGAAGAAATAATAAATCTAAACCTAAGCGATGAAGAAAAAGCTGGGCTAACTAGTTCATCTGAAGCAGTTGAAGAACTAATTCAAATAATGAAAGGTCAATAATATGAAATTGGAAGGAAAAAAAGCATTAGTAACTGCAGCTGGCCAAGGAATTGGGAGAGCTACTGCTGAATTATTTGCTGAAAATGGAGCAGAGGTATTTGCTTGTGATCTCAACGAAGAAACTTTAAGTACATTAAAAGGCATGGATACTATTAGAACAGATGTAACTAAAGTCGAGGATATCA
>JAYZIQ010000053.1:0-5736 GCA_036165455.1 Chloroflexota bacterium
TTACAAATATCAGCATGAAAAAATGATACGTTCTGGTGTTGGAAAACTCGCGCCCTTTTATATAGTTTCTGGTGATTTTGGTTGCCATAAACCATGCAAAGAAGTATTTATAGAGGCTTCAAAAAAAATTGATTTATCATGTGAAGAAATTTTATTTGTTGGAGATACTGCTGAAACAGATATTATTGGGGCAAAGTCAGTTGGAATGAAAACAGCATGGGTCAAAATGGGGAGAAGTTATCCTTTAGAAGATAAGCCAGATTTTGAAATTGATCACGTAAAAGAACTTAATTCAATTCTAAATTTATTCTGACCCACTAGCCCCTTTTCTGTTCTCCCATCCTGGCTTAAACATTCTTAGAAAGTTGCTTTTATTGTATGGGTGTAATTTTGCAACATCTTCATTAAGTTTTATTCCTAATCCAGGTTTATCTGGTATAGATAGATAACCATCTTTAACTTTTTCGTAATTAGGAAAAAGTTCATTTATCCAATCTTCGTTAAAATCATCAAAACATTCTTGTATGTATATATTTTTTATTGCTCCACAAAGTTGTAAGTTTGTCATAGTTTTTAATGGACTTTCTGCATTATGAAAAGCAAGATCGACATCAAAAGAGGAGCAAATACCTGCCACTTTAACAGCCCCACTAATCCCTCCAATTCTCATGATTTCAGGATTAACTATGTCAGTTGCGTTTGATGAAACAAATCTAGTAAAGTCTTTGTGATCATCAAATCCCTCTCCAGCAATTATTCTTACAGGTGAATTATTAGAAACGTGAATTAACGAATCAATGTCGTCATTATCAATAGGGTCTTCAAACCAGGTAACATCATATTCTTTTAGCCAATTGGAAATCTTAATTGCTTCTACAGTATTAAACCTTTTATGTCCTTCTATCATTAACTCAACATTTGGGCCAACAGCATCTCTAACAGATCTAATTATTTTTTTTATGAAAGTTTCAGAATCTTTGTTGAGTCTTAAATATTCTGATCCAAAAGGATCAAATTTTAGAGCAGTATACCCTTTATCAGCCAAAGATTTAGCCTTTTCTCCAAAATTTTCTGGCGATCTTTCGCCTGAATACCATCCATTAGCATAGACTCTAACTTTATCTCTTACCTTACCTCCCAGTAGTTGATGTATAGGTACTTTTAAATGTTTTCCTAATATGTCCCAGCATGCAATTTCAATTGCAGCAACAGCAGGTGTCATTTTTAAAAATAATGCTTTATATAATTCATCAACAATATTAGATATTTCTAAAGGGTTCTTCCCGATGGCTAAATGTTTTATTTCTTCTACAGCTTCTTTGTTAGGCATTGTTGATAGGCCTCCTGTAGTCTCCCCAAGCCCTGAAATACCATCAGATGTTTCAACTACAACAAAAACCCAGTTTTTCCACGGATTTCCAACAACAACCGTACGTATATCTGTAATTTTCATATTTATTTGCCTCTCTTTTTTATAATCATTAATCCATCTCTAATAGGTACAATTGTATTCCAAAATTCTCTATCATCATTGACCAATTTATTGAATGCGTCAATGGATTTGGCTTGGTCATCTTCTGGATTTAGAACTTTTCCTGACCATAAAACGTTATCAGCAATAATTAATCCATTTTTTGACAATCTGTTTTTACAGAGTTCAAAATAATTTGAATAGTTATTTTTATCTGCGTCAATAAATATTAGATCAAATTCTCCTTCTAGGTTATTTATAGTCTCGCTTGCAGGGCCAATATGTAATTCTATTTTTGATCCGTGCGGACTAGCTGCCCAATGCTTTCTTGCTATCTCTGATGTTTTTTTATTCACATCACAAGTAATTAATTTACCGTCTTGAGGAAGTGCTGTTGCCATCATTAAAGCGCTATAGCCAGTGAATGTGCCAATTTCTAATATTCTTTTGCAGTTATTAATTTTAATTATTAGTTTTAAAAAATTTCCTACCGAATCACCTGACATCATTCCTGATGAAGGGCCTAGGCCAAGAGTTTCATTTCTAAGCGACTGCTCATTTGAGCCTGTTTTTTCTGAGTGATCACTAATATATTTTTCTAATTCTTCTGATAAAAATCCAGCCATAATTTTGCCTTAATAATTGTTATTTGAGCTTCATATTAACAAAATAAATTTAATACGTGTCTATTCTTAATGAAGTTTTATGTAAATTTATGAAAAAATATTTTTAGGCTTATGAATATAAATGAATTAAATACTAAATTTGAAAAAGAAGATATAGATTCCTTAGATTCTGGAGGCATATCATTTCAATTAAGTTTAGACGAGACCCCTGAACTAGTTTCAAAGAATTCTGATATTGAAGTTAACCAAGCTTTATCTGAACAAATGATAGAAGACTTGACGATTGATGAGCTTAAAAGCGTAATAGGTCAGTTAAATTTGAAGAAGAATGATTCTGATAAAGGTTTAATAAATGTTGATCAGTTAGCATCTGTACTAAATGAGGCACCCCCCGAATTGGCTGCAGAAGTATTGAGAGGAATAGACTGGTATCACGCTAGCCAAGTCATTTCCAAGATAAGAGATATGGAGGGAGTCGGAAAATTATATAAATATCAGAAGCCTTCTGATGATTTTATGAAGCATGATTTTGTTGCCATAAGAAGTGCTTGGTCTGTATCTCATACAGTTTCAGTTTTAAGAAAATCAAATATAAGTTCTAATAAATTGCAGAATCTTTTTGTTGTGGATTCAAAAGGAAAGCTTGTTGGGTCAATAAATATTTCGGACTTAATATTTGCAAATCTAACTCAGTCAGTTTCCGAAGTCATGAAACCAAATATCATTTCAGTTACTGCTGATGTTGATAAAAAAGAATGCGCTCATATTATGGATGAGCATGGATTGAGGGCTTTAGCAGTTACTAATGAAGATGGTATTTTGGAAGGAGTGATTTCAATTGAAGAGGTTATTCATCTAGTTGAGCAAGAAGCCACAAAAGATATGTTTAATATGGTGGGAATGAGTATAGATGACAAAGTAATCGGCCCAATAAAAAATTCTTTTAAGAGGAGGCTTCCCTGGTTAATTATTAATTTAGGAACAGTACTTTTTGCTGGATTCATACTTAGTTTATTTACAAATCACGTCAGGCAAATGCCAGTATTGGCTGTATTTTTACCAGTGATAATTGGTCAGGCAGGAATTGCAGGAACCCAAACTTTAACTTTAGTAGTAAGAGCGCTGGCTTTGGGAGAAGTAACTACAAAAGATACTAGAAATATATTAAATAGAGAACTCTTTTTGTCAGTTATCCAAGGTTTGCTGGTTACCTTTTTACTATTTATTGTTATATATATTTGGAAGTCTAATTTTAATCTTGCTGCATTAGTAGGTGGCGCAATGTTGTTGAATTTATTTGTTGCGGGATTAATGGGTGTCATAGTCCCGATTTTTATGAAGACTGTAAACTTAGACCCTGCCTCATCATCTGCTGTAATAGTAACTACATTTACAGATATTGCAGGGGTGTTGGTTTATATGGGATTAGCGTCCTTAATTATTTTTGGGCTCTAGGGCGCTTAAGTGTCTGCCTTATTAGGGTCCCTTAGATTGTAAGTAGACCCTGCCCTATCTTCTGGACTGTATCCTAGAATATTTTTTGCTTTATCTATGGACCATATTTTCCAGTGATTATCTGAAGTTGCGTAAAAAATATCATACTTAATATCTTCATTCGCATTGACACTTAATTCTATTATTTGGCATATATCTTTATGGCTTAGCCATAGGTTTAGCGATATTGGAGAAAATGTTGGGTCATCATCTGATATTACCCATCCTATTCTTATATGAATAGTAGACAGGTTGTAAAAATCTGAATAATAACTACCTAAAGATTCACCAAAGGATTTAGATGCGCCATAATAACTATCTGGCCTTATCCTGCAAGTTTCATCAAGCGGCTTGTAGTTATCAGGCAACTTTTCGTATTCTCCATTATTAATAAAAGACCATGGCTCAACATCATAGAATCCTCCTGTAGCATGCTGTGAGCTAGCAAAAACTACCCTTTTAACTCCGTTTATTCTTGCTGCCTCATAAATATTATAAATACCTTTAATGTTATTATTTAAAATCGAATCCCAGTCTCCATGAACCCTTCTGTCTCCAGCTAAATGTACAACTGTGTCAATGTTTTCGAATGCAGGAAGAATCGATTCTAAGTTGCTTATATCTCCTACTCGAGAATCAATACCTTCAACGGTTTTCTGATCCAATACTCTTATTTCAAAATTATTTTTTAATCCTTCAATCAGTATGCTGCCCACTAATCCAGCTCCGCCTGTTATTAAAATTTTTTTCATTGTTTTTCCTCACAAATTAACTTAACTTAACTATAATACTTTATAAAATAGAGAGGTTTTATGAAAATTATAAAAGTTGAATCCAAATTATTTCAATATACTTCTTATGTTGAAAGTGATGATGAAGGTCATGGCCATCCGGCAAAAGATCCTCATAAGGTAAAGCAAAGTTTGATAACCATAGAAACTGATGAGGGGCACAAGGGGCATTCTTTCGGTGCAAACCCTGAAATAGTTGAGAATGTAATCGCACCAATTTTATTGGGAGAGAATCCATTTTATCGAGAAAAATTATGGGAGAAGATGATGCATATGCAGAGGATAGTAACTGCAATTGACGAAAGAATCTTATCTTCCATTGACCTCGCTTTATGGGATTTGCTCGGATCAATAATGAATCAATCAGTAAATAATATCCTTGGTTTGTATAGGGAAAAGGTTCCTGCTTATGCAAGCACAATGTGTGGAGATACTATTAAGGGCGGCCTTTCTACACCTGATGATTATGGAAAATTTGCAGAATGGTGTGTAAAGGAAAAAGGCTACAAGGCAGTTAAACTTCATGGATGGATGCCTCCTATTGAGGGAGCCCCAGACCCTAAAAAAGATATAATGGCATGCGCTGCCGTTAGAGAAGCAGTAGGAGAAGATATTCCTTTAATGCTGGATTCATATCATTATTATTCAAGGCTGGAATCATTATGGATTGGAAGAGAACTAGAGAAACTTAATTTTTATTGGTTTGAAGAGCCTATGGATGAATCAAGCATGTCTTCTTATATTTGGTTATCAGAACAATTAGATATTCCAATAATTGGACCAGAAACTATGACTGGAAAAATATCTACAAGAGCAGAATGGATAAAAAATAATGCTGTAGACATTTTAAGAGGCGGGACAGGTGACCTTGGAGGACTCACTCCTTTAATGAAAGTAGCACATCTTGCTGAATCTTATAATATGGCCATGGAAGTTCATGGCGGGAAAGAAGGAAATCTTCACGCTCTTGGATCAATTAGAATCCCTGGAGAATTTTATGAAAGAGGCCTGCTGCACCCTCATGTTGATTATGAAAATCCACCAGAATATTTACATGAAATAATTGACCCTATGGATGATGAAGGATTTATTCATATGCCAGAAGGTGTTGGCTTAGGTTTAAAAATTAATCATGATTACATACAAGATAATTTAATATCGTCCAGTTCAGATTTAAAAAAGGCTAGAAGGCAGAGTTAAAAAAAGAGCTCCAAAAAGGAGCTCTTTTAATATAAACCACTAGAGGCTTATGAAATAGTTAAACGTGAGGGTTACTTGAGTTCGCCTCCAGCGGTTGTTTTTGATGTATACAATTGCACCTCCTTTATAGCGTTTATAATAATAATATTAATTT
>JAYZIQ010000054.1:0-6399 GCA_036165455.1 Chloroflexota bacterium
GTTTGATTTCCAAAAAGACCATTTTCAGTAATTAATTCTTTTCCTCTAACTAGGGCAGGTATTCTTATTCTTGCTGCCACAGGTTTCACACTATCAAAAATAATTTTTTTAAGTATTTTAATAGCCCCTTTTCCTGCTTCAGCAAAATCAACATGAGGGTATGTAAGCAACGAAGAAACTCCATTGCAATTTTTAAGCATCTTTTTAGTTAAAATCCCATGTAAATCTAAAGAAATTGTTATAGGAATCTCTTCCCCTACTATTTTTCTAATTTCACATAATATATAACCTTCAGGATCCAGCTCTTCTTGTGTGCTCATGGCACCATGAAGTGAAAGGTAAATCCCGTCTAATTGATTTGCAAATCTTTTGACTGAATCAAAAAGTTCATTGGATATTTTAAGAAAAGAAGAGTGATTAAGGACCCCAGATGCATATCCTTCAGCATTAAAAGTATAAATCGGATCAATATTATTTGAATTTTCTATTTCATTTATTGCTCCGCCAATATAGGAATTTTTGCCTTTATGAAATTCATAGATCTCGTTCCCTCTTGTAATATCGAAAAAATCGTATTCACATTTAATAGGATTAAATGATGATATCTCCTGAGAGCACCCTGCAATTAAAATCTTCTTCATACAGACAAAATATCAGAAAATCACTAAACCTAACATTTTCACATTAATAGTTTTTATTTTATTTGGTGTATTTATTTGTTATTTTTGCTCTCTCTTCCACTTGTCATAACCCTCTGGCTTGAAAAGTGTAGGAGGTCTATTCCATTTTACTGAGCCACCTCCTTGACCTCCATCTTCTAAAGAAGCATTAAATTTCTTGTAGCAATAATCTTCGTTCTTCCCGCTATTCATGCATTGGACTTTGAATTTATTATATTCTTCATTAGATTCAATAGTATAAATTCTTAAACTTTCTTTTAAATCAATACTTCGATTCTGAAAGGCTTTTTCGTATTCAATATATTTTCTTTCATCTTCGCCTCCACAACCAAAAGCAGTAATTATTAGAATCATTAACAATAACATTTTCATAGTCACAAAAATATCATAAATTATAAGAACTTATTCAGGTAGCTTATCAATAAGCTTTTGGCAATCTAATATCTCAGTCTCGCAAAGTAACATTAGATTACCTACTATTACGTAAGCGTGGTATCTATTAACTCTTGGTATCAGATAATCTGTTTGTCCAGGCTTTTTATTTACTGCTTGTTCCCCATACTCCACACCGTATTTTTTTGCATCATCGGCAGATCTGTATACCCATGCCTCTATATCTTTTCTTTGAAAAAAGCCATAAGCAATATTTTCTGTTTCAGGGTATTCAGCATTATCAAATTCTCTGTCTTTTTTCCACCCAACATTAACTAAATCATCAATGCTATATATATTTGATGATTCAATAATTAAGGAAGTTGCTTCAGGATCTATCTCAGTCTTTTCTTGGGAACAAGAAAAAGCAAGAAACATAGTTAAGATTATTATTTTTAGTATAAATTTCATATTAATTAAATAGTTATCTGAAAGTTTATATAAAATCAGTGTAATAATAAATTAAAGAAAGAATTACTGCACAAGGAAAAATTATTTTTCTGCCGTTATATGCCCACCATATAAATGGCTTTTCATTACCTCTGTTTCTTATGAAGCTAGTTATAAAGAATCCTATTGATCCAATGACTATTGCATTAACAAATATTGAGAGTGTTAATAAAATTAATGTTCTAAAATAATCCATATCTTTTGCTTTAGGGTAGTTTACTTACTAGATTTTCTAAAAATTTATTTGAATCTTCTCCGGATGTTCTTAGAGGTTCTATTAGAAAAATAATATTTCCGTAAATAATATATTCCGTGTAAAGAGGTTCCCTTCTTGGGCAAGAAATTTCTTTATCCAAATACTCAGCTTTATCGTCATTAAAGATTTTTAACTTATTCAATATTAAGGTATTGTCTATTCCTAAATTAGAGCTTATGCTTTCACGTAATTTTTGATTTTCTAGAACTATATCGCCGTATCCTCTACACGTAGTCTTTTCTACCTTTTCTCCATATGCAATATTTTTTTCTACTACTTCAATTAATTTAGTTTGTTCTTCTGCAGCAATTTTTCCAATTGTGTTTGCTAAATCAAGAGAAGGATACATAAGAACCGCTATCTCTCTGCCTTTGAAGTAAGCCCAACTAGACTCTATTGATTCAGGAAAATCAGTTTCAAACTTACCTTGAATTTTTATACCAGTAGACTTGATATCTTCAACAGAATAAATCTTGTTTGATTCGAGTTTAGAATTGCCTGAACAGCTCAGCAAAAACAATAATAATATAAATAAAACCTTTCTCATTTTTATAAATTACCAAAAAAATATGAATTATAAAATTTTGATTCTACATATTCATTGGTAGAATTGATTTATGTTTGAAAAGCTAAAAGAAATGGTTAGAGACAAATCAAGAGATAATTTGTATCAAAATTTGTTAGATATTGGCATAGATTGCGAGCTTGCTAAAAGAGGAGTTAATGAAGAAAAATTGTTTAATCCTTGGCACAGAAGAAGCCTAGGAATTATAAATATTAATTCTGAATATCCTATTAAATATATAAATATAATTAAACAAGATAGAGGTAAGAATAGTCCTCCAAGATGGTGGTATTTTTTTGCAATTCCGTCTTACGAAATTATTCCTAAGAATGACTCTATAGAGGTAAGGTCAATTCGAAAAAAATCTACCCCAGTTTTTGGTAAAGTTGAATCTATTGTATGGGAGCCAAATAGTAACTCTAAGGATTTAGCTGATAAATTCTCTCGAGATGACAAAATAAATATGCTCTCAATCGAATTAGGAAATATTAAAATTCAAAGTTTACATGATAGTTTTTCTGGTTTTAGTATTGAACTTGAATTTAAAAGGAAGGATAAGTCTTTGAATTTTGATAACTGGGAAGCATTAAATAGAATAGCTAGTATGTGCCTAGAATTGTAATGAGTATCAGGGTAATGTATCTATTCTAAATTTTGAACGAACGAACTGCATCTTGAAATAGATTCTTCTGTATCCCATCCTTCGCACAAAATAATTAAGTTGCCATAAATAATGTAATCACCATATTTAGGAGAACTTTTGCTCCCTATTGCGGCACCAATTGATCCTCCATCGGTAGGAGTAGATATTGTCCTTCTATCTTTTATGCCTTCTTTCCAACTAGCGTCACTTTTTCTTATTATTGCATTTTCACCAGTTGCCTCATCAGCAAAAAACACTCCAAATTCAACTGCATCTTTGTGTGAATTATAAATTCTAATTTCAAAATCTTTTATGCCTTCTGACCCCACTTCTTTCCAGCCGTAATATGCACTTTTAGCTTCAGGAAGTTCGTCAATTTTATAAGACTTGCTTTTCTTGAATCCAGAATTAGTTAGTGAATCGTAATTGAATACAGTATCTATTGGGGTAATTTTGTCTACTCTAGGAATTTCTGGTTCACTAGATCCGCATGATATTAGGAGTACTGTAAGAGATAAATATGCAAAGAATATTCTTTTCATATGATTAACCTATGATCACTCCATTCAATAGAAATAAATAATATATATAGTAGAATAAAGCAATGGAACTTAAAGAACAAAATAATTTAACTTCTAAGATACCAATTAAAGACATAAGTTCATATGTTGCTGCTATTATATTAGGAGCAACACTTGGCTTATTGATCTGTAGATTAATTTAATAATAATTATGAAAATTAGAGAAGTAAGGCTATCTAAAATTAAATTAGTTGAATACCTTGGGGATGTTGAGCCTGCATGGACCCCTGGATGGGCATCTCAAAAATCTACAATTGGCGGATATAGCTTTACAGAAATTGAATTAGATAATGGGTTTATTGGAATTGGTCCTGGATGCGACGAAGTTATAATAAATGATGCTAATGAATATCTTATTGGGAAGAGCCCAAATGATGTAGAGCATCATTATAAATATATGATTTATAGATCAAGAAATGTTCCTTACAGTGGGCTTGCAGGAATAGATATTGCATTGTGGGATTTAAAGGGAAAAATTCAAGGAAAATCCATATCTGAAATGCTGGGTAGAAAAAAGGAATCTCTAATTCCTTATGCGAGCTATGTTGTTTTATCTGATCCAGAGGAAAGAGCCGATTTGTCCAAGAAAATGCTTGATGAAGGATGGAAAGTTATAAAGGTAAGGCTTCATCATGAAAACGAAGAACAAGACATTGACACTATTAAAAAAATAATTGATAAAACTGAAGGTAAATTAACAATATTAGTGGATGCTAATCAAGCTCAATCTAGCTATCCTTGGCAGCCAGGAGTCATATGGGATTTTGAAAGAGCCAAGAGAATGAATAATGTGATGCATGATTTTGGTTGTTACTGGCTTGAAGAACCAAGACCTAGATTTAACTATGATGAGTTATCAGAACTTGCTTCTATGAAAAAAACTAAGATAGCTGGAGGAGAGAATAATACGGTTTTGTCAGATTTTGATTATATGGCAAAGAATAACGTATATGATGTTTTGCAGCCAGAATCTATGGTTTTAGGAGGTATAACTCCATTAATTGAAATAGGAGAATTATCTATAAACTACAATAAAGAAATTGTTCCTCATCATGGAGGTGGAGACATAGGGGTTGTGGCGCATATGCATCTTCTGTCTACTTGGCACAATGCTCCATTTTGTGAGATGCTAAATGACCCTCCTTTAAGTAGCTATAAGAATAAATTTTTTATATTTAATGAAAATTTGGATGTAACAAATGGAGAAATTATTGTTCCTAATGATCCTGGGCTTGGTGTTAGTATAAAAGAAGATCTTATCATTCGAGATTAGGATAATTTTATTTTATTGAGTTGAAATAATTATCAAAGAAGCTTTCGCCAGAATCTATATAATAAGAACTACTTTTATCCGAATATACTTTAATCTTTTGGTTTGATAATTTTTCTTTCCATTCATAATATAATTTTTTAAATTTTTCATTATCTCCTGAGATTATTGATTCTCTGATTTTTAAGTCTAGAGAAGGTTTAATATTGGGAGCTATGCTATTAGCTTTACTCACTATTTCTTTCAGTCTTTGAATATACTCTGGCTTATACTTCGATACTTCATAATAAAATAGTCCGAATTCATATATTGAAGTGTAGTAATTAGGGTGATAAATTAAGGAAGATTCATATTCTTCATCAACTATTTTAACTACTCTATCTATATCAATTATAATTTCTGAAAATTTATCATTTATTATTCCTATCATTTCTGCCCTTGGCTCAGTAGATAATGAAGGAAAAGAGTTAAC
Source organism: Chloroflexota bacterium (assembly GCA_036165455.1). Taxonomy (GTDB): domain Bacteria; phylum Chloroflexota; class Dehalococcoidia; order Lucifugimonadales; family Lucifugimonadaceae. The sequence goes on from JAYZIQ010000054.1 coordinate 5,350, forward strand.
ATTTTCTTGGTATTCTTCAATAGTATAAGTTGAATTAACCATCCTGCTAGATGAGGTGTATATTAAGAAATGATAATAAATACTTATTGTCAATATAACTGAAACTGTAAGTGTGTATATTATTATTGGCCAATTAATATTAACTTCATTAGGCACTATCTCTTTATCACTGAATCCTGAATTAGATCTAATCAGGAATGCCATTAGAAAACTCATAACTAATTGGTTTGAAAAAGAGCTATATTGAACAAGAGAATTTATAAAATAAGTTACTAATATTGCAGATATTAATGTCCAGAAAATTTTATTTTTTGATTTCATTATTTTTATAGCACTTATATAAAAAATATATGAATAAGATAAGACAGCCATTAATAGACCTGCAATTCCTAGCTCACTTAATATTTTTAAAATTGAATTGTGTGGATCATCAACTAATTTTCTAGAGTATAAATAATCATCGAATTCGAATACTTTAAAGTACTGACTCTTAAAATTTTCTGGCCCTACCCCTGTTAATGGATAGTCTTGCCAAATGCTAATTGAAGATTTTATAGTCATAGGTCTATCGCCAAGATTGAATGGCTGGGTAATTGATTTTGATAAATTGCCAGGAATTTTTCCTAATAAGATGGATATTGGTGCGCATTCTTCAAATATACCCTCTATACCCATTAGCCATTTTTGAAATAATACATCTTCGCTGCATAAATTTTGATCAGAAATCTCATGCCTTAGAATCTTTTTTTCAAGTTCTATATTATTGTATTTTTCGTATTTCTCAGCACCAATAAGGTTATTCACCAGGTGTACTCTTCCTCCTCTGTCCAGAAAATTTGGTCTATCTATTAATTCTCCACCTACTTCTTCAAATTTATATTCAGCATCTTTTAATTCAGGGATTCTATTTAAAATTAAATCGTACTTATACTTATATACGTCACTTTCAATTAAATTTTCATCTACTAATGGAATTAGAAATAATATGGATGGAGAAAAAAGGATTATCAGAATTATTGAAGATAATAATATTTTGATTATCTTATTTTT
>JAYZIQ010000055.1:0-7659 GCA_036165455.1 Chloroflexota bacterium
TTAGATCTTTCAAGGAATAGGATTGAGTAACCTTCTTTATTAAAAAAAACTGGCAAGAATACTGAAGCATTAACATGCTCAGTATTGCTATTTATATTTTCATATTCATGTTTGGAATTCTTAGATAATAATTCCTTTAATTTGTCCATAATCTATGGGAATATTGCACTTATAATTTCTTCGATGCTTCTGTAAAGTTTCTTATCATCTGTTATTCCCCAAGTAACAGCTACTTGGCAGGCTCTTCTAGGGGCTATTCCATCTTTAATTAATTTTCCAGCATATATTAAAACTCTTGTGCTGGCAGCCTCAGAAAGCCCATGATCAGTTAGATTCCTTATCTTCTCTCCCAGCGAGGATAATGAGTCAGCTATTGAATCATCTATCCCAGCCTCTTCTTTTAAAATCTTTGCTTCTAGATCAGGTGTTGGGAAATCAAATTCAATTGCAACGAATCTTTGTCTTGTGCTTTGCTTTAAATCTTTTAGTGCATTCTGGTAACCAGGATTATATGAAACAACCATTAAGAATTCATCTGCTGCTTCTACAACTTCCCCTAATTTATCAATTGTTAATATTCTTCTATGATCAGTTAAAGGATGAACAATTACAGTAGTATCTTTTCTAGCTTCAACAATTTCATCAAGGTAACAAATACCTCCGCTTTTTACGGCTCTTGTTAGAGGGCCATCTATCCATTTAGTTCCAGACGAATCAATTAAATATCTCCCAACAAGATCGCTTGCTGTTAAATCTTCGTGGCATGCGACAGTTATCAGAGGCACAGATCTTTTCATATTGTTTGATATATGCCATGACATATATTCAACGAATCTCGTTTTACCAGTTCCTGTAGGACCTTTTAGTAAAATAGGAACCTTTTGATTATATGCTGATTCAAAAACCTGAATTTCATCGCTAACAGGCACATAAAATGGCTCTTTTTCAATAGAATAGTCTTCGATCTTATAATTTTTAGAATTTGGGGATTTAGTTGCCATTAGAATTCCTTTCTTATTCTTTCCAATAGGAATTGTACATTATTATTAAGTTCTTGTTTCGTTGAATCGTTATATATAAATTCATCAATATTATTTAACTGAGCATAATCCTCAATTTGTATCTTTAACCTATTTAGAAAATCTGGGTGACTATTTCCTTCTAGCCTAGATTTAATGTTCTCAATAGATGAAACAATGCACCACAATTTATCACAATATTTATTAAAGCCGCTCTTTACTATTTGAGCACCCTCAATAAATATTATTTCGTTTTTATCTATTTCGTCTAATCTACTTTCTAATAATTCTTCTAACTTAGGCCACACAATTGATTGGAGCTTCGCTAAAGATGAACTTTCTTTATTAAAAACTATTCTTGATAATTCAGGCCTACTAATTTCTAAATTACTATCTAAAACCTGTTTTCCCCAAATTTCTATGATTTTTTCATATTGCTCTGAACCTTTTTCATAGATCTTGTGGCTTAATTTATCTAAATCTATAACTAGAAAACCTTTTGATAATAAATATTCTCCAACAGTAGATTTGCCTGAACCTATAAGTCCAATTAGACCAATGATCATTAAAGTTCTTTAATTGATTTTGATACGGCTCTTAAAACAACCCCAACATCGTCAGCCGAAACCTCTCGATGAGTAACCATTCGAACAGTATTTCCTGATGGAGATATCATGACCCCATTATCTAAAAGGTCACTTTTGAATTTGTCCATATTAGACAATCTATTCTTCAAAGAAAATCGAATAATATTTGTTTTAATATAATCAACATCAATTTCAATTCCATCTATATCTGCTAAACCATTTCCAATTTTTATAGCATTTTCATGATCTTCAGATAATCTATCAGTCATATTATTTAATGCAACAATACCAGCTGCAGCAAAAACTCCGGCTTGCCTCATGCCTCCACCAATTGCCTTTCTCCATCTTTTTGCTTCTAATATTATGTCTTCTGATCCGCAAATTATACTTCCGATTGGACAAGATAATCCTTTAGATAAACAAAACGTTGTTGTGTCTACATATTTAGTTAAATTAGAAACTTCAGTATTTAGTGCAATTGCAGCATTAAAAAGTCTAGCTCCATCCATATGAATTTTTAACTTTTTAAAATCACATAGATCCCTTAAATCTTTAATATAGCTCTCACTAACGGGATATCCTCCGCATTGATTATGGGTATTCTATATGCTTACTACAGAAGTGGTGGGTTTATGATCATCTACTGGATTAATAGAATTCTTGACCTCTTCTAAGTCTAAGGTTCCATTTTCTTCATTCTTAACTACATTTAGGCTTACTCCTCCAAAAATAGGCACGCCAGCACCCTCCCATGCATAAACATGGCATTGATCGCCTAAAATAATCTCCTCCCCTCTATTAGTAAGGGCAAGCAGCGAAACTAGGTTGCCCATAGTTCCAGAAGATACTATCAAAGCACTCTCTTTTCCTGTAATTTCTGCAGCAAGGTTTTGAAGTTCATTAACTGTTGGGTCCTCCCCGTGAACATCATCCCCTACCTCCGCATCATACATAGCTTTTCTCATATCTTCAGTAGGCCTTGTGACTGTGTCGCTTCTTAAATCAATCAAAATATTTTCCCCTTAATTATTTTTGCTTAAAAATATAAAATTACTTTTAGGAGTTTTTTTAGTTTACCAAAATAAGCTATACGATGAAAAAAATATTATTGAAATACAAAAAAATCTATATACCCCTCATAGTTATTATATTTTTCTTATTGGATCAAATTTCAAAAGAGATAGTTATAAGAACTCTTAAAGTTGGTGCTTCTATTCCTGATGATGGGGTTTTCAGATTTACACATGTCAGAAATTTCGGAAGTGCTTTCAGTATAATTCAGGATGCTAATCTATTTTTAACGATTGTCGGAATATTGGCAATTATCCTGATAATATATTTTCTAATTTTTGTCGCAAAAGATTCAATTATTTTAGAAATATCTATCTCCCTGCAACTCAGTGGAGCTTTTGGGAATATAATTGACAGAATAAGGCTTGGGTCGGTTACTGACTTTATAGATGTGGGTGCATGGCCTGTTTTTAATATTGCCGACTCTTGTATAAGCGTTGGCATGGCAATGCTTGCTTTTTATCTCTATGTAAACTGGAAGGAAGAAAAAAAAGCAAATGAAAAAGATAATTTATAAAAATGACAAAGATACTAGAATTGATTTATTTTTAAGCAATAATACTTCTTATTCTAGAAGCCAAGTGTCAAAATTAATAAGCAAAGGAATGATTAATAAAAATGGATCTCCTGTATTAAAAGTTTCTGAAAAAATTACCAATAATGATGAAATAAAAATTACTGAATTAAAGCTTGATTCTAAAATACGCCCAGCAAAACTACATTTAGATATTAGATACGAAGACGAAGATTTTATTGTCATATCTAAAGATGAAGGAATAATTGTTCATCCCTCAGATACTTATCAGGGAGTAACCCTTGTTTCAGGAATAATAGATAAATATCCTGAAATTGCAAGCGTAGGTGAGAGTCAAAGACCTGGCATAGTGCACAGATTAGATAAAGAGACTTCAGGGTTAATCATAATAGCAAAAAAAAATGAATCATATGAAAAATTAAAGTTAAAGTTTAAAAGCAGAGAGATTGAAAAGGAATACATCGCAATTGTAAGCGGACCAATTAAAAACAAAGGTATAATAGAAGCTCCTATAGGCAGACACCCTACAAATAAAATTAAAAGAGCATTAATTGAGTCTGGGAAAAACGCTTATACTTCTTATGAAAAAATTGATGGAAATAATGATATTTCAATGCTCAAAGTAAATATTTTAACAGGAAGAACCCATCAAATTAGAGTCCATTTAAGCTCAATAGGGTGCCCTATAGTTGGTGATAATCTGTATTCAAGTAATAAAAATAATGCAGCAAGATTGTATTTGCACTCAATTAGAATAAAATTCAATCATCCTTCGAATAATAAAGAAGTAGAAATTCAAGATAATATGCCAAAAGAATTTATTGAGATAATAAAGCCGAATAATAATGAATAATAAATCTTCAAAAGAAATAAGGGTCAGGTTTGCCCCAAGCCCTACTGGAGATCCTCATCTAGGCGCCATGAGAACAGCTCTATTTAATTGGGCATTTGCTAAAAAAAACGATGGAAAATTTATATTAAGAATTGAAGATACTGATAAAAAAAGGCAGGTAGAAGGATCTGTAGAAAATATAATCGAAGGGTTAAATTGGCTAGGATTAAATTATGACGAAGGTCCAGAAATTGATGGCGATTACGGGCCATACACACAATCTCAAAGAAAGAACTTATATATAAATGCTGTCAATAAACTTATTGATGATGGAAATGCATATATGTGCGATCTATCAACAGATGATTTAGAGAAAATGAAAGAGGAGCAAAAATTACAAGGAAAGCCACCTGGTTACAACGGGTATTCTAGAAATCGACCTAGAAAAGAACTAGAAGAATCGAAAAAGAGTGGATTGCCTATAGTGGTGCGACTGAAAGTGCCTCTTTCAGGCAACATTGAATTCACAGATCTGAAAAGGGGCACTATGAAATTTGATCTGTCTAAAATAGATGATTTTGTTATTTTGAAAGCTGACGAGATGCCTACTTACCATTTAGCAAGCGTAGTTGATGATTCAAGCATGAACATCAGTCACGTTCTAAGAGGAGAAGAATGGATTTCGAGTACCCCTAAACACTTGCTGTTATATAAATTTCTTGGTCTAGAGCCGCCATCATTTGTTCATCTGCCTCTTATTTTTGGAAAAGATAAAGCTAAGTTGAGCAAAAGGCATGGAGCTAATTCTATAATTGAATACAAAAAAAGCGGTTTATTGCCAGAAGCTTTAGTAAATTATATAGCTCTTTTAGGATGGTCTCCAAGAAATGACAAAGAGATATTAACATATAGAGATATAATTGATCTTTTTGATTTCAAAGGATTAAGTGTGAGTCCTTCAATATTTGATCCTGAAAAACTTAACTGGCTTAACGGAGTTCATATTAGGTCTTTAGATGATAAAGCTCTAATAGAAATAGCTAGTGAAAAATTATCTGAAGAATTAAAAGATAGTGCAGATTTAATTGATAAAAACAAGCTATCAAAAATTATCCCTTTAATTAAGGAAAGGGTTAAATCTATTGACGAAATTTATCCATCAATTAAATTTTTCTTTATCTACATAAAACCTGAAGATAACATTATCAAATGCGGGTCTTTAAATAAAAATGAGATTAAAAATAATCTAGAAGAACTCGTAGATAATTTCAGTGCATTGCTGAAAAAAAATAAAACAAACCATAAAGATATAGAAATATTACTAAGAAGCAATTGTGAAAAGCTAGATTTAAAGCTTAGAGATTATCTCGGGTTAGTTAGAAATTGTATTACTGGCTCTGAAGTTTCTCCTCCTTTATTTGAATCAATTGAAATACTTGGATTAGAAGAATCTATTTCAAGAATTCAAGATTGCATAAATATTCTTTAATATATTGTTGAACCTTAGGTAAACAACATGTATACTTTCACATTGATTTAACTAGGAGAAAAATGACAGAAGTAAAACAAAGAGATGGCGAAGCTTTTGATAGCATGCTTAGGCGCTTCAATAGAAGGGTACAGCAAAATGGCATTCTTTCTGAAACTAGGAAAAGGCAGGCTTTTGAGCCGCCAAGTGCTTTAAAAAAGAAAAAGATGGCCAATAAAAAAAGAAAAAGCAAAGAGACTTAATTTTTTCCCTTTCCCTTTCCCTGAAATTATCCTTAATATTTTAAAATAAACTTACCATTTAATCCTTTCAGATATAACATTCTTATATGAATATTGGAATAATAGTCTTTCCTGGGACCTGGAGCGACAGGGACTGTGAGTTTGCATTATCATCTTTTAAAAACGTTAAATCTTTTTTTATTTGGCACAAAGATTCAATACCAAATAATATCGACGGGATTATTCTGCCTGGAGGCTTTTCGCATGGTGATCATTTAAGAGCAGGCGCAATTGCTCAATTCTCTCCAGTTATGAAAGATGTCTTGAAATTTAATAAGCAAGGCAGACCAATAATTGGCATATGTAATGGATTTCAAATTTTGTGTGAGTCAGGAATTTTACCTGGCGCATTGATTAGGAATAAGAATTTAAAATTTAATTGCAGTTTTGTAAATCTTAAATCTAATAAATCTAAAAAATTCACTTCTCTCATACCTGAAAATAAAATCTTAAGAATTCCTATATCTCATGGAGAAGGTAATTATCAGGCAGATAATACTACCTTAAATACGCTTTTAGAAAACAATCAAATAGCTTTTCAATACTGCACTGAATCAGGATTAATCAATAATGATTCAAACCCCAATGGGTCTTTAAATAATATAGCTGGAATTATTAATAAAAATGGAAATGTCTTAGGCATGATGCCACACCCAGAAAGATCATGTTCTTTAGACTTGGGCAGTGAAGACGGGAACTTAATCTTTGAATCAATGATTAAATCTTTTTAAATAATGATAGATAAAAAATTATTAAAAGAAATAGCCCTTTCAGAGTCTGAATATTTAAAAATATGCGAACTATTGAATCGAGATCCTTCTCAGTTAGAGCTAGGTCTTTTTGGTGCTTTATGGAGTGAGCACTGTGGATACAAGCACACAAAACTCTTGCTAAAAGAGTTGCCTAATGAAAGTGCTAAAGTGATATCCGAGATGGGCAAAGAAAATGCAGGTGTTCTTGATATAGGAGGCGGATTAAAGATAGTGATGAAAGTGGAGTCTCATAACCATCCGTCTGCTATTGAACCTAAGGAAGGCGCTGCCACAGGTGTAGGCGGAATTGTGAGAGACATATTTGCAATGGGAGCTTATCCTATCGCCATATTAAATTCTCTTAGATTTGGTCCTCAAGACATTCCAAGAAATAGGTACCTCCTCAATGGGGTTGTAGAAGGAATATCGACATACGGAAACTGTTTAGGAATACCTGATGTGGGCGGAGAGATAGAATTTGAAGAATGTTACACAACTAACCCTTTAGTTAACGCAATGTGCGTCGGAATTATAGATAGTGAATCCCCTGTGCTAAATGCCAAAGCGGATAAAGAAGGTGATCTAGCAATATTAGTAGGAGCAGATACAGGCAGGGATGGGATTCATGGCGCATCCGGACTAGCTTCTCAATCATTAGAAGAAGGCTCCGACTCTCGGTCGGCAGTTCAGGTTGGAAATCCTTTCTTAGAAAAAGTTCTACTAGAATCTTGCCTAATATCAGCAAAAATGGAAGGGGTAGTAGGAATGCAAGACCTTGGAGCTGCTGGTCTAACTAGTTCAGTAATAGAGGTTGCTGAAAAAAGCAATCTTGGTATTGAGTTAAATCTAAATAAAGTTCACACAAAAGAAGAAGGAATGACTCCGTATGAAATAATGCTCTCCGAATCACAAGAAAGGATGTTAGTTATAGTCGATCCAAAAAGTGAGAATAAATTTTTAAATTTTTTTAAAGATCGCGATCTTAAAGCCAACACTATTGGAAAATTTAATAAATCAAAAAATGTAAAAATAATACATATGGGCAACGAAATACTTAATACTCCTGTAAAAATTCTCACTGACGCTCCGACAT
>JAYZIQ010000056.1:0-6440 GCA_036165455.1 Chloroflexota bacterium
GGCAGTGCAGAATTTGAAAAATACTCTTGAAAAATTACATATTGATCTTTACACACATATTTTAAATTGGGAAAAGTTTAAAAAATTACAGTTAGCTTTTCTTTATGGATCAACTCCTGACGGAGAGATACCTACAGATCATGCAATATTTGCAACCTTATGGAATGTTGCAAATCAAATGAATATAAAATATATCATTTCTGGCATGAATTTTAGAACAGAGTCAATGAGCATACCACACTGGGCTTATGGACATTCTGACTGGGTTTACATTAAAGATGTCTATAAAAAATTTAGTGGAGAAAAATTGAGAGAATTTCCACATTTTACTCCCCTATATTTATTCTATTTAACATTTATTAGGCGCATCAAAACGATTTCTCTCTTGAATTATGTTGATTATAATAAAGAATCTGCTATGAGAATTTTAACAAAAGAGCTGAAGTGGCAATACTATGGGGGAAAGCATTATGAATCAATTTATACAAGATTTTACCAAGGATATATTTTGACTAAAAAATTTAATATTGACAAAAGATATATTCATCTTTCCGATCTTATTAACTCAAAGCAAATAACGAGGAAAGATGCTCTATCTTTAATAAAAGAGCCAACTTATTCAAATGAATTACAACTAAGTGATATGGATTATGTGAAAAAGAAACTTGAACTATCTGACGATGAATTTGAAAAAATAATGAATAAAAAAATTAGTAATTTCAAGTCATTCAAAAATATATATAAAGTTGTTCATTTCATGAAAAAAGTAGTAAATTTATTGAGGGAAAAAGGCATCTACCCTAAATAGTCTTAAGATAGTCTGAAATATAATTTCTTTGAAAATGGATGAGAATAAATTCGTCAACTTTGGTTTAGTCGGTTGTGGAAGAATAGCTAAAAGACATTCTGAATTACTTGGGAATAATCAAATAAAAGGAGCAAAACTGGCTGCTGTTTGTGATATTGATATTTCTAGGGCAAAACTGATTTCTGAGAAATTCTCTGTTCCTTATTATGATGATTTCCATCAAATGATGTTAGGAGAATCCATTGATGTAGTAGTTGTCTTAACACATAGTGGAAATCATGCAGATATAGTTGTCCAATTAGCTATGTACGGTAAACATATTGTAGTAGAAAAGCCTATGGCTTTAACTTTGGATGATGCGGATAGGATGATTTATGCATGTGACAATGCCTCAATTAAATTGTTTGTTATAAAACAGAATAGATTTAATTTGCCTGTGGTGAAGCTTCGTGAAGCCTTAGATCAAAATCGCTTCGGTAAAATAACTTTGGGCACGGTAAGGGTTAGGTGGTGCAGGCCTCAAGAATACTATGACCAAGACGAATGGAGAGGGAAGTGGGCAACTGATGGTGGAGTATTAGCTAATCAAGCAAGCCATCACATAGATTTACTTGAATGGATGCTTGGGGAGGTTATAAGTGTAATTGCCATTGCTAAAACTTCATTGGTAAATATTGAAGCTGAAGATACTGCGTGCGTTCTTTTGAAATTTAAAAGTGGGGCATTTGGCATTATTGAAGCTACTACAGCTACAAGACCTAATGATTTAGAAGGGTCAATATCAATTCTCGGTGAGAAAGGTTCTGTTGTAATTGAGGGATTTGCCGTAAATAAAATTAAAACTTGGGATTTTATTGAAAGAAAGAGAGAGGATGAGGAAGTTCTTCAGAAATTTTCTGTTAATCCTCCTGATGTTTATGGTTTTGGCCATAAAGAATATTACAACCATATTATGGATTGTATAAAAAATAACTCTAAACAATTAGTTGATGGTTTTGAAGGAAGAAAAAGTTTAGAATTAATCGCTGCTATTTATGAGTCAGTAGAAACAGGAAAAGAAGTATTTTTACGTTTTCAACCCAAAAAATGCAAGCTTGGTCTTTAAAAATAATTTTAACCTTTATAGCAAAATCTATAATCAAATAATATTATAGATTAATTAGCATTAAAAATAGGTATTCAAATTGTTAGTTAAATTTTTGGATTTAAAGAATCAATATGAACTAATAAAGGGTGAGATAGATGAAGCTATAAGTGATTGTATTAATAAGTCTGATTTTGTAGGTGGTACTTCAGTTAGGAATTTTGAGGAGCAATTTGCTAGATATCAGCAATCGGAATATTGTATATCATGTGCAAATGGAACTGATGCCCTCGAAATAGCCATAGAGGCATTAGATATTCCAAAGAATTCAGAAATTATTGTCCCTGCAAATAGCTTTATTTCAACAGCTGAGGCTGTAACAAGAACTGGCAATAAAATAATCTTTGCAGATATTGATGCAGAAACCTACAATATATCTTTAGATCATGTTAGAAAGTTAATATCACCTTCAACAAAGGCTATTATCGCTGTTCATCTTTATGGTAACCCATCAAACATAAGAGAATTAAAAGAAATATCTGAGAAGCATAATTTATTTCTTATAGAGGATTGCGCACAGGCTCATGGAAGTGAATATGAAGGGATGAGAGTTGGATCATTCGGTGATTTAGGAACTTTTAGCTTTTATCCTGGTAAGAATCTTGGGGCTTATGGAGATGGAGGAGCAATTACTACTAATAATAATAAATTGGAATACAGATGCAGATTAATAGCTAATCATGGAAGAGTGGAAAAGTATAATCATATTATTGAAGGGCGAAATAGTAGGCTTGATGCTTTGCAGGCAAGAATACTTGGAGTGAAATTAAAGCACTTAGATAAATGGCTAAAAGCTAAAAGATTGCTTGCAAAAAAATATTGTTCCTTATTAGCCAATAGAAAAGAAATTACATTACCTAAATTTACTGATAATTGTCTCCATTCATTTCATCTGTTTGTTATCCAGGTTAAAGATAGAGATTCATTAAAAAGTTTTTTACATTCTCATGGTATTGAAACTGGAATACACTATCCTATTTCTTTACCCATGCTTCAAGCTTATAAATATTTAAATCAAGCAGAAAATACAAAAAATGCAAATAATATTTCGTCTCAAATCATAAGTCTCCCAATAGGTGAGACTTTAACTAATGATCAAATAAAATATGTTTGTGAAAAGATACACCAATTCCTAAATAGTAAAAATTAAGATTATGGGAGAAATCAATACTGACATATATTTAGGTATAGGACAATTTGCCAGAGAACTCAGAATAAATGCTGTAAAAATGACCCATAATGGCAATAGTTCTCATGTAGGCTCTGTTTTATCAGTTGCTGATATTTTGGCTGTTTTATATAGTCATGTACTAAAAGTAAACCCCAAAGAACCAAATTCGAAAAATCGAGATAGATTCATTCTAAGTAAGGGGCATGCTGGGGCTGGTGTCTATTCAGCACTTGCTGAACGTGGATTTTTCAAAAAATCGGAACTTTTACAACATTGTAGAAATGGATCAAATTTATCAGGTCATATTTCTCATAAGAATATCCCTGGGGTTGAGTTATCAACTGGCTCTTTAGGACATGGATTACCTGTGGCTGGTGGTATGGCTTTGGCTGGTAAATTAAGAAAAAAAAGATTTAAAACTTTTGTCTTGATGAGTGATGGTGAATGTGATGAGGGCTCTAACTGGGAAGCAGCATTATTTGCATCACATCATAAGTTAGAAAATTTAATTGCAATCGTTGACTACAATAAGCTTCAAAGTATTAAAAGCATAAAAGAAACTCTTGGGCTGGAACCCTTTCTTGATAAGTGGAAAAGTTTTGGTTGGGAAGTTAAAGAAGTTGATGGACACAATCACAAAGATTTAGTTGATGCTTTATCTTTTGATACAAGCAAAGGATCTAAGCCCAAATGTATAATTGCTCATACGATTAAGGGATATGGAGTTTCATTTATGGAGAATAAAGTATTGTGGCATTATAGAAGTCCTCAAGGGGAAGAATATAAACAAGCTATTTCAGAACTTGAGAGCTGAACATGAGAGATGAGTTTGTAAATACTTTTTTGCAAAATGCAAAGGATAATTCTTCTTTGATTTTCTTAACAGCAGATTTAGGTTTTGGAGCTTTCGATCAACTCGAGAAACAATTGCCTAATCAATATATTAATGTTGGCGTTGCTGAACAAAATATGATTGGAGTTGCTACGGGGCTTTCATTAGAAGGATTTAAAGTGGTGGCATATTCAATTGGAAATTTTCCAACATTAAGATGTTTAGAGCAAATTAGAAATGATGCTTGTTACCACGAAACCAACATAACAATAGTTGGAATGGGAGGTGGATTTAGCTATGGACCATTAGGGATGTCACATCATACTACTGAGGATATTTCTATAATGAGGTCTTTGCCTGGTATGAAGGTTTTAGCCCCTGGGACAAAAAAGGAAGCAGAATTTGCTACAAGCTATTTATTGAATTCGCATGGAGTTGCCTATTTGAGGTTAGATAAAAGCTTTGCACCTAATAAAAAAGATTTCTTTTATTCTGATTTTAAATTTGGACAAGCTGTTGTACATAGAGATGGGGAAGATTTTGCAATATTCGCAATGGGTGGAATATTAGAAGAAGCTTTAGATGCATCAGAAAAGCTTGCTCAAAAAGGTATCTATTGTAGGGTATTAAGCTTTCATACTATAAAACCTCTCGATGGGGAAGCAATTAAAAAAGCAATAAAAGAAACTGCTGGAATTTTAACCGTGGAAGAACATAATTTAATAGGCGGATTATCAAGTGCTGTATCCGAATATTGTATGTTAAATCAAATTCACCCAAAAAATTTTAAATCATTGGCTTTAAAGGATGAATATTCATCTATAGTTGGTTCTCAGAAATTTTTAAGAAAATCTTATTCATTAGATTCCTTTACTATTGTCGAAACTATAAATAGTTTAGTAAATACCTTTAAAAATAAAATATGAGAATTTGGTTGATACAAAGATCTGAACCTACCCCTCACGAGTATGAGGGGACACAAAGATTAATGAGGACATGAATTTTATCATATCAGCTAAGTAAAAAAGGCCACGAAGTTGTTTGGTGGACATCTACTTTTGATCACTATAATCGTAAACATCGTTTTACAGAGGACCAAGAATTGTCAGTTAGTGGTAAGTATTTGATTCATTATCTCAAAGGTTATGGTTATAAAAATAATGTTTCGCTTTCGAGAATTATTGATAATAATATTGTTGCTAAGAAATTTAAAAATAAAGCTGAGAAAGTTCTTTTAAAACCTGATATCATCCTCTCATCTATACCAACTGCAGAATTATCTCTTGAGGCGGTGAAGTTTGGGAAAAAGTATAACATACCTGTTGTTTTAGATATTAGAGATATGTGGCCAGATGTCTTCTTGGATGTTTTGCCAGATATAATAAGAAAAATATATCCTTTATTTTCGCAATTTATTGAGAGAAAATTGAAAAAAGCTTGTAACCAAGCTGATCAAATAATAGGTATTACAAACGAATTTGTTGATTGGGGTATTAAACATTCAGGAAGAACTAAGGAAGTATTAGATAAAGAATTTTATTTAGGATATATTCCTTCTAAAAGTAATAAAAAGGATATAAACAAAGGTTTTAAATATTGGAGCCATCATTATGGTCTTTTTAAAAACAGCGATGATTTAGTAGTTAGTTATTTTGGAGTATTAGGAAAGGTATATGATTTTGACCCAATTATTAAAGCCGCTGAAATTTTGCAGAAGAAAAAAGTTAGAAAAATAAAATTTGTTATTTGTGGAACTGGCGAAAATCTAGAATATCTTCGAGAAAAGACAAAAAATCTTAAAAATTTTTTCCTTCCTGGATGGGTTTATAAAGATGAAATTGAGTCTTGATTAATTTTATCAAGTATCGGTATTGCTCCTTATATGCCAATATCTTCTTATCTTCAAACAATTTCTAATAAAGCAGCAGAATATCTTTCAGGTAATTTACCTATTGCTTTAAGTTTAGATAAAGGTACTTTATATGAATTGCTTAGAAAAAATAATGCTGGTATATTTTACTCTGGTTCAGGTACAGTACTTGCCCAAAAACTTCAATATTTATTAAAAAATAGAGGAATTTTAAAAAATATGCAATCTAGTGCTCATGATACATTTCAAAAATATTTAGATGGAAATAAATTGTATGATAATTTGATAGATTATCTGGAGGATATTGTTCAAAGTAAATTAGAATTAAAAACTAATGAAAGAAAAAGGATTAAAATATAAACCTTCACTAACTGCGAAAATTGCAAAATTATTTCTACCCAAACTTTACAAAATTCTTCCAAGAAGTTTATATATTTTTGTGTACCAAAAACTTTATATTTTATATAAACGGAAAGTAAGATATTCATATTTTGCAAGGACTTGTATTACTTATCTGACATGCTCAAAAAATAACAATTTAAAAAGAAAATTAGTTTTCAAACTTCTTCCTTTTACTATGGGGGGACCTAAAGCACTTGAAAATGCTTACGAATT
>JAYZIQ010000057.1:0-11022 GCA_036165455.1 Chloroflexota bacterium
TATTTGAATCTTTAAATTCAGATCTTAAAATTTGTAGAAATTTTTCTACTCTTAATGGGGATTCAAAAAAAATAATATCTTTATTTATATTATTTAATTCAGTTAGTAATAATCTTATTTCTTGATTTTTTCTAGGCGGAAATCCATGAAATACAAAGTCACTTTTATTTAATCCTGCTGCAGAATATGCTGTAAGTAAGGATGAGGCTCCAGGGAGTGGAATTACCTTTTTTTTATTTTTAATTAATGATCTAATTAATTTTGATCCAGGGTCAGATATAGTAGGGGTGCCAGCATCTGAAACAAGTGCAATTGATCTATTATCAATCTGATCAATAATATTGCTTATTTTTTTTTCTTCATTATGCTCATTAAAACTAATCAGTTTAGTTTTAATATTTAAATAATTTAATAACTTAATAGTCCTTCTTGTATCTTCGCATAAAATTATATCTACTTCAGAAAGCACCCTTTTTGCTCTTATAGTTATATCTTCTAGGTTTCCAATTGGTGTAGGAACTATATATAATTCACCCATTATTTATTTGCTGCTTTATGTTGCTGATCAGCATGATATGAGCTTCTAACTAATGGTCCTGCGGCAACATGTTTAAAGCCTAATTCAAGCCCAACATTTTCAAATTTTGTGAATTCTTTTGGATGATAAAATTTATCAATTTTATGATGTTTCTTAGTTGGCCTTAGATATTGGCCAATAGTTAACAAATCGCAATTTACTGACCTTAAATCCCTCATGGTTTCGATAATTTCTTCTTCAGTTTCTCCTAAGCCAACCATCATTCCAGATTTAGTGGGTATATCAGGATTTATTTTTTTTGCCCTTTCAATAAGTTCAAGTGATTGGTCATAATCTCCTCTAGGCCTAACAATACGAAACATTCTTCTACAAGTTTCAATATTATGATTTAGCACATCTGGATTAGCGTGAAGCACAGTTGTTAATGAGCTTAAATTTCCATTGAAATCTGGTATTAGCACTTCAACTTTGCATCTAGGATTGAATTTTTTTATCTGACTTATAGTCATTGCAAATGCACCTGCTCCGCCATCTACAAGATCATCTCTGTCTACAGAAGTAACAACTGAATAGGAAAGCCCCATTTGTTTAACGGTATTCGCAACTCTAGTTGGCTCAAAAAGATCTAATTGAGTAGGTCTCCCTGTCTTAACATTGCAATACCTGCAAGCGCGAGTACATACATCACCTAAAATCATGAAGGTAGCTGTTCCGCTATCCCAGCATTCTCCTATATTCGGACAAGCAGCCTCTTCACAAACCGTATTTAATTTTGCGCCCTTAATCTTATCTTTTATAGAATTGAAATTATTGCTTGTAGGCGCTTGAACCTTAAACCAGTCAGGTAATTTTCTCTTTGTTTGAACCATATATTGTCTTCTTATTTGTATTAAATGATATTTTATCATTAATCATTGTAATATTTTAGTATGCCTCCAAGCGAAGAAAGTTTAATAATAAAAAATATTTTATTGAGTGATTATGAAGATGATGGTTCTTGCCATGCATTTTTTTTAGGAGAGAATTTAAAAGTTTTTGGAGGCATCCCAAAAGAAATTGTAGATATAAAGATAATTACTAGATTTGATGACTATTTAGTATGTGTAGTTGACAAAGTCTTAAAGCCAAGCAAAGACAGAATTAAGCCAAAATGTGAATATTATTTAAGTTGCACAGGTTGTCAATTTCAGCATATCAAATATGAAGAGCAGCTTCTTATAAAAAGAAAATTTGTTATTGAAGAACTATCTGAAATTAAGAGTTTTTCAGAAGAAAAGTTAGATCATGTTGTTGGCAGTAATAATGAATATGGATACAGAAATCATGCTAGGTTTTCAGTTTCTAAATCTAATAAATTTAAAGGCAATATTGGTTTTATAAATAGATGGAATAGAAAATTAATTAATATTTCTAAATGTGAAATAATGAGTGCAAAAATTAATTCAATTTTGCCGGAATTAGAAAATAAATTATCTGGGTATTCTCAGTTTTCAATAAGAGTTGGAATTAATACTGATAGCTATCTCATACAACCCAAGATTACTGAATTGGAAAATATTGAAACAGGACAAGAATATTACTATGAAAAAATTGATAATGTTGATCAAAAAATTTCATCCCCTTCTTTTTTTCAGGTAAATACTATTCAAGCTGAGAATCTAGGAAGAATTGTTAAGAGATCTTTAGATTTAAAAGGAGATGAAGTGGTTGTAGATGCATTTTCAGGTGTTGGAACTTTTGCAGTACTTCTATCTAAGTATGTAAAGAAAATATATGGAATTGAATCTTCTTACTCATCAATAAATGATGCATCTTATAATTCTAAATCCATCAAAAATATAGAATTTATTCATTCTGAGGTAGAAAATATCACTATTGATTTTTTTAAAGAAAATATTGATGTTGTTATTTTAGATCCCTCAAGGAAAGGAGTTCATGATGCAGCTTTAGAATGGATTCAAAAACTATCACCAAAGCAAATTATATACATTTCCTGTGAACTTAAAACCTTGAAAAGAGATTTGAATAAATTGACTAATAATTATTCCATTCGTAAAGTCATTCCTGTAGATATGTTTCCTCATACAAAACATGTTGAGTGTATAGTATCTCTAAACAGTATAAATTAAATTATGAATATTATAGGTATAGGCCCATTTGAATTATTAATAATTTTTCTAGTTGCTTTTTTGTTTCTAGGACCTAAAAAACTATCAAAATTCTCTAAAGACTTCGCTAATTATGTTAGAGGATTTAATAAACAAAAAGATGAATTAAATGATTTGATTAATCTAGAATTAGATGACAAAGATGATCACAAAAGATAAGCCTAATAAAGATTTTAGTTCTTTTGCGAGTCATTTTTCTGAATTAAGAAAAAGAATAGTTTTTATACTAATAATTTATTTGGCTTCAACAATTATTGGATTTATATTACACAGAGAAATATTAGAGATAATTGTTAAGCCGGTAGAACAAATTAATGAACTAACTCAGGGCTTGCCAGTATTTACTAATGTTACTGAATTTTGGGGTGTAGTAATGAAAGTCTCGTTGCTTACTGGGCTTTTAATTTCTTTTCCATTTATTAGTTTTCAGATACTTGCATTTATACTTCCTGGGCTTAGAGCAAGCGAAAAAAAATTTGCTTTAATAATCCTTCCTGGATCAATTATTTCATTCTATTTAGGTTCAGCTTTTGGTTTTTTCATATTAGTGCCCCCCGCAATAAAATTTCTTGTATTTTTTGGCGGCGATATTTCAGCACCGCTGATTAGAATAGGATCATTAGTTGAACTAACTACTAATTTAATGTTATGGATGGGAATTTCATTTCAATTACCTATTGTAATGTACCTATTAACTGCATTAAGAGTTCTTGACCATAATAAATTCAAGTCGCTTAGGAAATGGTTTATTGTAGTTGCTTTTATATTAGGCGCAATAATTACACCTACTTTTGATCCTGTCAATCAGCTTATAGTAGCGATACCTATAATTGTTCTATACGAAGCGGGATTCTTGCTGTCTTGGATTGCAAGGAAGTAATTATTTTTTTACTTTTTTGGCGTTTTGGTAGGTTCCTCGTCTAATTTCTCTTCCTTGCCAGAAAGAGAATCTTTAAATAGTCTTATTCCTCTTCCTAATCCTTGACCTACTTCAGGTAGCTTACCTACTCCAAATACAACCATTATTATTACAAATATCAAAAATATCTCTAATGGGCCTATTCCTCTTAAAAAATTCATATTAACTATCCTAATTTAAAAAACTTCTTATTAATCCTACGACTTTTCCTTCAATAATAACATTATTATTATCAGTAATTATTGAAGAATATTTATTATTTGATGGTCTTAGTTCAATTTTACTTCCACTTTTATATATCCTTTTTAAAGTAGCAGAGTCTTCATCTACTCTTGCCACCACAATATCGCCTTGTTTAGGTTGATAAGAGTTATTATTTGAACAATCAATGATAATTATATCTCCATCTTCTATAGAATCATTAATCATTGAGTCACCTTTTATTTTTAATCCCACTAATTTATTATTATCTTTAAACATAGATTTAGATAAAATAACTTTATCATCACCAAAAGAAGAGTTGTAAGCAATTTCTTCAGCAGTAAGTAAATCTAGAGGTATTCCTGCAGATATTGTGCTAACTATTGGCACAGAAAAAGATTCCGACTCATCATTTGATCTTATTATGCTTCTAGCTATACCTTTTTTTCTGTCCAAAAGGCCTTTTTTTTCTAGAATATTTAAATTATATGAAACGACTGACTTTGAGCTTATATTGCAACCATTTTTTACATCTTCAATAGTAGGAGATATTCCATTTAGATCAAGGTATTCACAAATAAATTCATATATTAGAGTTTGTTTTTGGGATAGTTCTGAATATATTTCCATGGTTGAAAAGATTAAACAACCTAAAGTTAAGTGTCAACTGTGATTTGACGTATAATAATAATTTATTTCTTAGCTGATATGGATATTTTTTTTAATAACCTAGATTTTCTTCTTGCAGCATTATTTTTATGAAGCACCCCTTTTTGGGATGCTTTATCAAGAGAAGAAATAGCCTCTTTTATCTTTTCTTTTGTTGTTTCAGAATTAGGATCTTTTTCTATTAATTCTTTAGCAGATCTAACAAGAGTTTTAGCAGTCGAAGCTATAGGCTTATTATAGTTAGCATTCTTTTTTGATGTTCTTAAACTTTTTTTACTAGGCATTGTTCCTGTTAATTGTTTCAATATTATCTACACCATCAATTGTTTCGATAATGGAGTAAATTTTATTCTGTTGTTCTAAACCGTTAGAGTCTACTGTAATTAAGATACTTTTTCCAGTATCTATCTCATTTGTAGATATTGCAGTTATATTTAATCCTTCATTTGATATTATATTTGTTACATCTCTAATTAGACCTACCCTGTCTGCGGCATCTATTTTGATTGTAATATTTTCAATTTGTTGGTTTAAAAAAGTAGATAATTTTTTTACAAGAGTGGGTGTATTAATAACACCTGATCCAACTAGTAATGCTAAATCATCTAATGATTCGTATGATAACTCATTAGATAACTCTTCTAATGGAGTATTTATTTTTAGCCTGTTAACTAATCTACTTACTATATCTGTGCCTCTTTCAATACTTAATGTTTTTTCTTCTTTTCTAAACCACTGCCTAATTTTAAACCTTGATTTATTTGTACTTACATATCCAAGATCAGGATTAAGCCAATCAAGTTTTGGGCCTTGATTTTTAGATTTAACTATTTCCACTGTATCCCCATTCGAAATAATTGAATTTAAGGGCATATTTTGACCATTTATTAAAGCAGATGAAGCATTGTTGCCTAGTTCTGTATGAAGTTCATATGCAAAATCTATTGGAGTTGATCCTTCAGGGATTGATTTAATATCCCCAGCTGGAGTATAGCAGTGTATCCTCTCTTTAAGTACATCTGTCTTGATTGAATCTATATAATTTTCATCTTCGGGTAATTCAATTTGCCAATCAAGTAAACTTCTAAACCAATTTAATTTATTCATGTATGCATCACTTAAATTCTCAGGCATATCTTTGTATTGCCAGTGAGCTGCTATTCCTCTTTCTGCAATTTCATGCATTTCCTTAGTCCTTATTTGTATTTCTACGGGGTAACTATCTAGGCACATTACAGTTGAATGAATAGATTGATACATACTTTCTTTGGGGTTTGCTATATAGTCATCAAATTCCCCTGGAATGGGTCTCCATAATTCATGTAAAACCCCTAAAGAAGAGTAACAGTCTTGCGCAGAATTTACGATTATTCTTACTGCAATAAGGTCATGTATTTCGTCGAATTTTTTACCTGAAATAGAATATTTTTCGATTTTCTTATAAATGCTATATAAGTGCTTGGCCCTACCTTCTACCACACAACTTATTGATGATTTAGTAAGAGTTTCTTCTAATAGCTTGGTAACTCTTTTTACATAATTTTCTCTCTGCTTTCTTTTTCCAGAAATTAATTTAGCTATTTTTTTATATGATTTAGGAAGTAGATATTTAAAAGATTCATCTTCTAATTTCCATTTAAATTCCCATATTCCAAGCCGATGAGCCAGTGGAGCAAAAATTTCCATAGTTTCAAGAGCTATTCTTGATTGAGATTTTTCATCTAAAGCAAATAAAGTTTGCATATTGTGAAGTCTGTCAGCCAATTTTATTAATATAATTCTTGCATCTTCGGAAGTTGAAAGAAGTAGTTTTCTAATAGTAGCTGCCCTTGAAATATCTGATGTTGAGTCTAATTGAATATTTTCTTGTGTAGATGAAGTTATTTTTATAGTGGGTAGTTTAGTTACTCCATCAACTAAAATAGCAACTTCTTTTCCAAATTTATCTTCTAATTCAGAATATTTTACTTCGCAATCTTCTATAACATCATGTAATAATGCTGCTGAAATTGTAGGCCAATCCATTTTCATTTCGGCAAGATAAATAGCTGTATTAATTGGATGAATTATATAAGGCTCGCCCGTTTTCCTTTTTTGGTCTTTGTGGCTCTCAATAGCAAATTCGAGAGAACGCACAATTTTTTTAATGTCTTTACTAGGTAGATACTTTTCAATTTCATTAATCAAATTTATTTTGTCAGATGTTACCATTATTAAATTTTGAACTACTTTTTCAAGTATTACAAGATAACTAATCTAAGGAAGGTTTTCCTGGAAATGGTAATACTGACGAAAATTTACCAATTAAGTCTAAAAATTCTTTTGGAAATACGTAAGTATTTCCTGTGTGGTTTTCTACTATTCCGTTAGGTGAACCATCGCTACATATCGTATAAATCACAATATTTTTATTTTTTAATTCAAATTCTAATTTATATAAGAATTTGCATTCATTTTGATTATTTTGCTTCAAAGGAACATTAATAGTATTAATTAATTCATCTATTTCATATGTATCCAATATTTTCAGTTCTTCATAGACTTCACTTTGGAGCCTTTTAACTATAATTCCTCTTGAGTTATTTAGATCCAAAGATTCGACCAAATTTTCAGTTCCTTCCCAGCTCACAGTAGAACAGTTTACATAATATGAACCGTCTAAATTTGAATGGATTTTATATTTTTTATTATCTGCGCTGAAAATAATTATCCAGCCTGGAGTTAAAACTTGAGCATAAAGCTCTCCAGGCTTTGGGCATTCTAAGCTTGTATCAGAAAAGGTATATTCTGTATATGAATCTACCTGAATATCTGAAGGAGGAACACCTAATTCATTTGATAGTTCTGCGATAAATAAACCTCCAAAACTTGGGACTTTAGGCGTCGGCGTCGGTATAGGTGTCGGTATAGGCGTCGGCGTTTTTATAACTTTTACTGTTGCAAATGGCGTAGGAGTGGCAAATTCTGGATTCATTATTGGCAAATCTTCTTTTTCTTCAGTAGCAAATACCTGAAATAGAATTAAAAATATGATTACAGCAGAAGTTAGTAATGCAATGACTGCTCCTGTATTTTTAAGTAGTGCTCTATTCATATATTAATTATAGTTCAAAATTAAAATCAGTTCTTAAAAAACTTTGTTATAAATTAAGGTTATTTTCCTAATTAATAAGTTTTAACTCTAAAACTGACATAATAAAAACCAATAAGGCCAGCAATTATAACTACTATCCTCAATATAACATTAGGTATTGAAATAGGAGAGAACGGCAAAACTGCTAACAAAACAAATATCGTCATCATGGAAAGAGCAATAATTTTTGCTCTTTGAGGCATACCTTTCCCCTCTCTAAAATCTTTTATATATTTTCCAAATCTTTTATTTCTTATGAGCCAGTTATATAGTCTTTCTGAGGACCGTATATAACAAGCAGCAGCCAGAATTAAAAAAACAGTAGTGGGAAGGCCAGGAACAAATATTCCAATAGTTCCTATGCCCACAAGAATACTACCAAGAGATATCCAAAATAACCTAATGATAAGAAATCTACTTTTTTTCATTTCATGAGGCGAATTATTTTCTGGCATATTCCTCTTCTTTTTCGCTTAAATATTCTGCAAAACTTCTTACCCAGTCTTCATTATCATTTAGACTTGGTATAAGTTTTACATATTCACCACCATTTTTTTCAAAATCCTCATGATTTTCTACTGCAATTTCTTCAAGTGTTTCTAAGCAATCTGCAGTAAATGAGGGGCAAGCAACGGATACCTTTTTAATGCCTTGTTTAGCTAAATCTTCTAATACATTAACTATATTGGGCTGAATCCATTGTTCAGGACCAAAAGTGCTTTGATAGCAAACTTTAAACGGTTTGTCAGGATCAAGTGATTCTGAAAGTTTCATTACTGTTTTAACACAATGAGACTTATAGCAAAATTCATTATTTTCACTATATTTTTCGCAGCAATTATCTACTTTTTGGCAATGTGATTCTGAAATATCTGCTTTTTTTAGTTGCCTTACTGGAAGACCGTGGAAACTGAAGAGTAAATATTCACTGTTTTTATACTCCTTTGATTCAATGATACTTTTCTTGAGTGATTTTAAGTAAAATTCTTCATTGTAATAATGGTCAATTTTTATTAAGTGAGGACTGTAATTTTCTTTTTCTAATACCCTTTCAACTTCTGTAAATGTTGACCCTGAAGTTGCTTCAGCATATTGAGGGAACATAGATACAAGGAAAAGTTTATCTGTGCCGTTCTCTTTAAATTTTTTTATTGCTTTTTCTATAGAAGGGTTTCCATATCTCATGCCTATTTCAACGTTATTATTTGTATATTTTTTTAATTTCTCTACAAATTTAATTGTGTTGATAAGTAATGGCGAACCTTCTTTCGTCCAAATACCTTGGTACTTAGATTGTATTTTAGCTGGCCTAAAGGGTAGAACTATAAGATTAACTATCACCCACCTTAAAATGGAAGCTACGCCATTTCTCAATACATCAATTCCTTTAGAATATTCCTTTGGTCTTTTAGAAGGGTAATCAAGCATATCTGGGTCAGATAGAAATTGTTTTAAGTACTTCCTTAGAGCCGGGATACTTGTTTCATCTGGTGTCCCGGTATTCATAATCAAGTAGCCAACGTTATTTTTGTCTTTCATAGAAGATGCAATTAGATATTCACTAGTTATAAAAAATAGGCTGTGAAATATATATCATCTTTTATATTTTTTTACCAAATAAATTGATTTAAAAATTAAAAATTAACAATTACTTAACATAATGTTGACTATTTTAGTAAAAATATACTTGACTTAGGTAATCAAGTTTAATAAAAAGTATATCAAATTAGTCAACAATAAAATTAAATTATATAGAAAGGTGTTAAGACCGTGAAGAATTTAGTTATAAGTATAATGATTGCTTCTATGGCTCTTTTTGCTTTAGCTTGTGGATCTACTGAGGCGGAAGTCCAGGTAGTAAAAGAAGTTCAAGAAGTTGAAGTAGTAAAAGAAGTGCCGGTAGAAGTTGTTAGGGAAGTTGCAGTTGTAGAGGAAAGAATAAAAGAGGTTGAGGTTATCAAAGAAGTTGAAGTTCCAGTAACTCCAAAGACTTTGGTAATTTATTCTGGAAGAAGCGAATCATTGGTATCTCCAATAATAGAGCAATTTTCAGAAGCTACTGGAATCCCAGTAGAAGTTAAATATGGAAAGACGGCTGCGATGGCGGCTACATTGCTGGAAGAGGGGGATAAGACCCCTGCCGATGTGTTCTTTGCACAAGATCCAGGAGGATTAGGTGCAGTTGAGTCAATGTTAGCAACTCTACCTGCGAATATTACAGAGCTAGTACCTGCTTGGGCAGATTCTCCTGATCGCAAATGGACAGGTATCTCTGGAAGAGCGAGGGTGGTAGTGTACAACACGGATGCAATTAGTGACCCTGCCACTCAGCTCCCTGATAACATTTATGATTTTATTGATCCTAAATGGAAGGGTAAGATAGGATGGCCTCCGACCAACAGCTCTTTTCACGCCATGGTTACTGGAATGAGGCAGACTTGGGGAGAAGAAAAGACAAGAACTTGGCTTGAAGGAATAGTTGCTAATGGAGCCAATGTTTATGCTAAAAACACCCCAACAGTTGAGGCTGCAGGAGCTGGTGAAATTGAAGTAGGGTTTGTTAATCATTATTATTTGCACAGATTCATTGCAGCTAATACAGAAAGCTTTAAAGCTAGAAACTACTTCTTGCCTTCAGGAGGGCCAGGATCAGTTGTTCTAGTTGCAGGAGCAGGAGTATTGCAAGAATCTGATAATAAAGATGGTGCAGAAGCATTTATTAAATTTATGCTTTCTAAGCCAGCCCAGGCTTACTTTGCAAATGAAACTTATGAATACCCTCTTGTAGAAGGTGTTAAGAAGAATCATCTTTTGCCAGATTTAGATACTTTGAATCTTCCTGATATCGATATATCTGATTTAGGAGATATTGCTGCTACTCAGAAGTTATTACAGGAAACTGGAGCACTTCCTTAAGTAGAAATTTAGGTAACATTTCGTTTCTTCATTAAAATTGGGAGAGAATTAACGTTCTCTCCCTTTTTTTTATATACTTGACTAACATGATTAAGTTTAGAAATATTAATATAAATTATTATTGGCTTTCAACTCTCTCTACAATAATAGTTTTAGCAGTTTCTATTCCTATTATTTATTTGGTTTTTAGAGCTGTTAATGCTGAAAACTTTGCTGAACTTTTATTTAGAGAGAGAGTCTTGCTAATTATTATTAGATCAATTGCTTTAATTGTATTCGTAACCTTTTTTTCAGTAGTAATATCGTATTTACTATGTCATTTTTTAGTAAAAACAAATGTACCTTTTAAGAAATTCTTAACAGTGTTTTGCTGCCTTCCAATTGTTATACCTAGTTATGTTTATGGAATGGTTTTTGTAGATTTATTGGGTCCTAAAGGTAAACTTAATAAGATTTTGAGTAACCTTAATATTACAGA
>JAYZIQ010000058.1:0-10077 GCA_036165455.1 Chloroflexota bacterium
AAATAATATTAATAGTAATAAAATATGGAAAATACTGTAGAGCAGAGAAATGAAGTTTACTTAGCTGAAAGATCACAGAGATTTTATGCTTTTTTTATTGATGCAATTTTTTCATTTGGTATTAGCTTTATAATTCCATTATTTTTTTCATTATTTTCAGTTAAATCTGGAAACATTGTGTCAATCGTTAGCTTATTGATAGTAATTATTGTTCAAGGAAATTTTTTAATTAAGGATGGCCAAACCATCGGAAAGAGATTAATTTCTATTAGAATTATTGATTCAAGTACACTTGAAGTTCCTAGTATAAGAAATATTTTTATTATTCGTTATTTAATGATCTGGCAAGTACCTAACTTCTTAAGTATATTTTTTATCAATGATGATAGTTTTCAATTCAACTCATCCACTCAATCTTTTTCTACTTCAGAGAATATAATTTCATTTGTAGCTCTTTTAGTGCTTGTGCAAACATTATTAATATTCAGATCTGATAGGAGATGCGGCCATGATATTTTATCTGGAACAGTAGTAGAAAAAATAGAGCCGAATAAATTAGATCCTAGAATATTTAAAAGATAAATTAGTTTTTTATATCAGCAAGTATTTTTTTTAGTTTTTTATAAACTTCTTTTGTTTCTTCGTTTTCATTGTAGGATATTATATTTTTTTCATCTGGATCATCTAATACATTAAACATTCTGTCATCCGAGTATAACTTCCATTTTCTTTCTCTTACAAACTCTGAGACAGGCCTTTTGAGTCTAGGGCTGTTCGGATCAAAATAAAAGTAAATCCATTCTCTTGGATTTCCTTTTCCTCCGCTAATTTGCGAATAAAAAGATCTGCCATCGGTTATGTCATTATGCTCAATATTGCTTATATCTAACATTGTAGGTAAAAAATCTGATGCATCTACAAGGTCATCAATCACTGTTTCTTGAGGAACAGCTTTCGGCCAATTGCATATTAAAGGTACGTGTGTCCCTGTGTCGCTTGTAAGCCCTTTTCCTCCAATAATTTCTTTATCACCCATCATAGAAACAATCCCTCTTGTTGTTCCATTGTCGCCTGCATAAATTATTAAAGTATCTTCTCTTAAATTAAGTGATTCTAGCTTTGAAACAATTCTGCCAATTATCTTGTCATGATATTCAACCATATCTTTATAGAATTTTGGATCATCATCCCAATTTTCAAGCTCATCAAATGTTGTTCCACCAAGTGTTTTATTAGAAGGAGGCTCAAAAAGTTTATATTCTTCGCTATCTGGAGTTGGTTCTTTTGGGTCATGAGTTAATGTCATGGGAAAGTAAATAAAAAAGGGTTCATCTTGATTTTTTTCAATAAAATCATTGATATAGTCAGCAAAGATATCATCACCGTATTGATTTTTAGTATCCTTTAAATATTCTCCATTTTGGTAAATTATTGGATCTTTATACCTAGATCCTTTTTCTTCAGTTTGATGGGCATGCCATACGCAATATTCATCAAAGCCCGCATCTTCAATTTTTTGCCCCTTATTTCTATCTTCAGGTTTTTCTCCTGGTGGATTATAAGAATATAATTGCCACTTACCTGCTATACAAGTTTTATACCCATTTTCAGAATATATATGACCAAATGTTCTTTCTTTAGGGTCCATTAGGCCAAATCCAATATAATTTCTAAAATTATATTTTCCTGACATTAACTGCACTCTAGTTGGGGTGCAAAGAGGTTGGACATGAGCATTATTAAATCGGGCCCCTGTTTTAGCTAAATCATCTAGATTAGGCGTTTTATAGGAAGTTCCTCCATAACAGCCCAAAGTTTCATATCCAAGGTCATCTGATAATATGAAAATTATGTTTGGCTTTTTGCTCATCGAATTAAAAAATTTATTTATTGATAATAGTTATAAAAGGATTTTGCTGATATGTCTATAGATGTTGGGGACAACTGTCCAGAATTTGAATTAATTAATACTGCAGGATTAAAAAAGAAATTAGAAGACTACTCCGGAAAGTTACTGATTATTTATTTTTATCCTAAAGATAATACACCTGGCTGCACAAGAGAATCTTGTAAATTTCGAGACATTTACTCAGAATTTAATGAATTAAATTGTGAGATTGTAGGAATAAGCGCTGATAATAATGATTCTCATAAGAAATTTTCAAATGATTTTAATCTGAATTTTGATTTATTATCTGACACTGACTATATAATTTCTAAAGAATTTGGAACCTTTTTCGTAAGTGATGAATTTGGCAATTCGATTAAAAGAGAAACCTATATTATCGATGAGACTGGAATTGTAATTGAAGCATGGAAATGTATTAATGATCCAGAGAATCATCCGCTTGAAGTACTTAAATTCGTACAAAATAGGGTAAAAACGTAATATGTGAATAAGAAAGGATTAATTATGATAAAGTTTTTAACTAGCCCGCCGTTCCTTATTGCTTGCTTAATAGTGGCAATTATTGTTGTTTTGGCTGTAGCTACAGGCGGAAGATAACTTAGAAATAATTTAGCTTAATTTATCTAATAATTTGACCAAGCTATTTAGTTCTTCTGGATTCAAAGAGCTTATTTTTTTTTCAAAATCTTTTGTAGTAATACCATTTAAATAACTTTTTACTTTTTCTGCGTCTTCGTTAAAATTTAAATAAGATTTTATTTCATCGTTGCTTAAATTTGTAATGGAAGATATTTTACTTAAATCACCTTTGTAATTTTTATTTAGATAATTTATAGCTAATGTTCTATCTTCATCGTTTAGCATATCTTCTAGGCTGGTATAGCATAAAGCAATTGCTGCTACTTCAGGTCTATCTGCCTTTCCATTAATTACACCGCAAAAGATTGAACTACTGTTAACTTTTCTTGCAGCCATAAATCTTAAGGTGCCAAGTATAAGTGTGTATTCATCACCTTCCAATGAAACAATTATAGGCCTAGATAAGCCTTTTTCTTTTATATCAGCAGCAATATTATCTATATCTACTTCATCTATTAAATCTTCATTAATAGCAGATATATTAATTTTTTCTAAAGAAATGTTTTTAAATTCTTGAATTTCTTTCATTAACAAACATTATAAAGAATTGACACAAAAAGAAAGAACTCTCACTCATTGCTGAGTGAGAGCTATCCTCCCGATACGGAATAGTGGTTCTTCTTCCAGATGCAGCGTCCCTTGAGTTCACCTTTCCAATTTCCCACTCGTTACGTCTAACGTTGAAATAGATATTACACGGTTACGTATATGATGTCAATAGTAATTTAAAAAATTTCAGACCCTTAAAAAATTAAGGGTCTGATTCCGTATCAACACGAATAAATTCATGCCTTTCTTATCATAATCATTCCCCAGTGAATATTATCTAATTAATTTATTCCTTTTGATCTTTTGCAATAACAAGCTAAAAGAGCTTTTCTAATTTCTTTTCATTGAGTTCAAATCCCAAGCCAGGATTACTATTGAGGTGGAATTCTCCATTAATAATCTTGTAAGGCTCTTTTAGATAACTATTGTGAACAGGTATAAGAGATAAGGAGTGTTCTAGTCTGTAAAAATTTGGGATTGCACTTACAACATGAGCAGCAGATATAAGTTCTATTGGTCCCCCTGGAATAACATGGGGAGAAACAGGCACATTATATGTTTCAGCCATGTTTGCTATTTTGATTGTTTCAGAAATTCCGCCGGTCCATACGGTGTCAGGCATTATGTAGTCAGCTAATCCATTTTCCAGAACAGGCAAAAAATCGTACCTAGTATAAAGTCGCTCTCCGACACAGATTGGAGCATCAGTATTTTCTTTAACTTGCTTTAATCCCTTAATGCTCTCAGGAGGCAGAGGCTCTTCAAACCATCCTATTTTAAATCTATCATATAAATTATTTGCTAACCGTATTGCATTTGGTACGTTATAGTGACCATGAGCATCTATTAGAATTTCAAATTTTGGACCAACAACATCTCTAACAGCAGATACAATCTCATAACCTTCTTCTTCTCCATCTTGTGAAATAAATCCATCTTGATACATAGTGTGATAAGGAACCATCTCAAGGAATGGGTCTAATTTACAAGCACTATAACCTTTTTCTAAGAGATTGGTTTTTGCAGCTTTTGCATAATCTTCAGGAGTATCGCAACCATCAAACCACGAATTGCAATAAAGTCTTACCGGATCCCTGAATCTGCCCCCCAGTAAATCATAAATTGGCATATTGCTGTATTTTCCTTTAATGTCCCAAAGTGCAATGTCGAAACCCGCAATCAGAGAAGTGGTAAATCCTTTTGAACCTACGTAGGAAAATTTTCTGAAAAGTTTATGCCATAATCTTTCTGTGTCTATCGGATTTTCACCAATAAACAGTTCTGCTACTTCACTAACTGCAGTACTCATTAGCTTTTCGCTAACCGAAGAGCCTGTTCCAATTTCTCCCCAGCCGTAAATTCCTTCATCAGTTTCAATTTTAATGAAAACCCATTTTTTGGGATGCGATTTAGATGACCTGGACTGTGATATAAATTGGGCCGCGTAAGGCTTTATATTTGTTATCTTCATAAATGGTTATATTTTAGTGTGAAGATTACTTTTATGATTTTTATTATAGGGATTTTCCACTTTTTTACCGGAAGCATTCGCTAACTTCCCATCTTTTGAGTCTTGTTTGGTTCTTGCCCATTCTTTTTTAAGGTCTGCACTATGACCTCTAAAATGAGGCATTACATATCTTGCAAAAAGTTCAGCTGAATACTTACTTTTCTTTTCACTGACCCATTCGTGGGTTGTAATCATCAAGCCGCCTATTCCTCCAGCTTCTTTTTCTAGTTTTTCTATTTGCTCAATTGCATCATCTGGCGTCCCAATAATCCAAGATCTTTCATTTATTACAGATGAAACAGTTACGTCATCATCAGATTGCTCAGGAGAAGATTTATATTGCTGTATTCCATAGTCGTTTATAGTAGAAAAATATTCATGTATATCTCTGTGGGCACCTGATTCTATGTCACTCAAAGCTTTTTTCTTGGTGTCGGCTAAATATACATAAGTAACTAGCTCCCATTCTTTTCTATCAACTTTTGCTCCAGCTTTTTTCGCCGTGCTTGAAATAACATCCCACTGATTTGATAAAGGTATTGATTTTGGTCCAGGAGGTTTTGCTAAAGATAATGCTTTCAAGCCATTTTTCCCTGCAAATTCTAGTGAATTTTCTGAGCCAGAACATGCAATGGCTATTGGCATTTTGGGTCTTTGATAAGATTTAAGTTGTAGCACCATATCTTTGATTGTCCAAAATTTGCCATTAAAAGATATAGGCTCATCACTTTCAAAAAGCAAAGAAATTATTTTTAAAGACTCTTCCATCATCGGCTGTAAGTCAGAATAGGGGATTTGATATAATTTAATATCTGTAGGTAGGCTGCACCTTCCAATTCCAAATAACGCTCTCCCTTCAGTTAAGTGATCTAGAAAAGCCATTCTTTCTGCCACATTAAATGGATGATGGAAAGGCAAACTTATCATAGAAGTACCTAATTTTATTTTTGATGTTCTCTGACTAGCTGCTGCAAGAAACATTTCAGGGGAAGGTATAGTTTCCCAAGCTGCAGAATGGTGTTCTCCTACCCAGAACTCATCAAACCCTAAATCTTCTGCATAACTTATAAGATCAAGATCTCTCTTATAGGCTAATGAAGGATTTTCAGAAGGCAAATGCAAAGGCATCATAAACATAGAAAAATCCATAAGCCTCCTTAAATAATTTGCTTTTATAAATTAATAATAACTTAAAGTAGATTGTCCTAAAAGTTTATCTTTTTTATGAGGCTATCTTGCTGTGTATCCGCCATCTACAGGCAGGTTAACTCCTGTTATAAATGATGCTTCATCAGAACAAAGAAATAAGGCTGCATTAGCAATTTCTTTTAGTTCTGCTAATCTGCCCATAGGATGAAGTGATTTCATATGGTCTAAAATTTTGTCATCTTGAAATAATTGCTCAGTAAGTTTTGTTTTAGCATACCCTGGGCATAATGAGTTAACCCTTATATTAGATTTAGCAAAACCTACTGCCATATCTCTAGTCAGTTGAACAACACCACCTTTAGAATGAGCATAAGAATTTAGGCCTGAACTAATCTTTGGGTCGTAGCCTACTAATCCTATAATTGATGCTATGTTTAGTATTACGCCCCCTCCATTTTCTTTCATTTTTTCTACAGCAAAATACGACATTAAGTATGAACCTTTTAGATTTACATCTATTACCCAATCCCATATTTCTTCAAAATCATATCCTTTAGGAGCATTTCTTGGGTTAACCCCTGCGCTATTAATTAATATATCCACAGAACCTAAGGATTTTATAGAAAAGTTAACTAGATCTTCAGTGTCTTTTTTTGAGGAAACATCACATTTATATGTGATAGATTTTTTGCTTGGATCTAAAATTTCTTTTGTTTTATTTAAATCTTCTTCGTTGATATCTGCAAGAACAATGTTTGCTCCTTCTTTATTAAATAGTTGAGCACAAGCTTTGCCTATACCAGACCCGGCTCCAGTTATTATTACTGATTTATCGTTTAATCTCATAAGAAAACTTTTTTATTTTTTTATACTATAGTTTAATAATCCCTAAGGGATCAAGGATTAAATTATGGACAATGAATCAATGATGAATAATATTAAATCAGATATTCAAAGTTCTATTTTTGACGCCATTATAATAGGGGCAGGATTTTCAGGTTTATATCAATTGTATTCCTTGCGTAACTTAGGGCTTTCTGTAAAAGTAATTGAGGCTGGTAGTGATGTTGGAGGCACATGGTTTTGGAATAGGTATCCTGGCGCTAGATGTGATTCTGAGAGTTTTACTTATTCATATACATTTAGCAGAGAATTATTTGAAGAATGGGAATGGACTGAAAGGTATCCAGGGCATGCAGAGGTAGTTAAATACTTAAATCATGTAGCTGATAAATTTAGCCTGAAGAAAGATATTTGTTTTGATAAAAAAGTCATTTCAGCTCATTACAATGAAAATAATAATAAATGGCTAGTTAAAACTGACTCTTTAGAAGAATTTGAATGCAAATATCTTATAACAGCCGTTGGCTGCTTATCTTCAAAAAATATACCTAATTTTGCTGGGTCGGATAGCTTTTTAGGAGAAAGTTATCATACAGGTGATTGGCCACACGAAGAAGTAGACTTTACCAATAAAAGGGTAGGTCAAATAGGCACGGGATCAACTGGGATCCAGTCAGCTCCTGAAATAGCTGAAAAATCAAAACATCTTACTGTATTTCAGCGTTCAGCAAATTTTAGTGTACCTGCAAGTAATCATCAATTAAGTCCGGAATTTAAAAAATATATTAAAGAAAATTATGAAGAAATAAAAAACACTATTCAATCCAATACAAATGGACATTTTTTTAAATTTTCTGAACAAAAAATATTTGATGCAAGCGAAGAAGAGCGTGAAAAAATATTTGAAGAGGCGTGGATTAATGGGGGGTTGGGTTTTAGGGCTTGTTTTAATGATATTGCATTTGATAAAAAGGCTAATGATCTTGCATCAGATTTCATAAAAAGAAAAATTCGTAAAATAGTGAAAGATCCTAAAAATGCTAAAATTTTAACTGATATTGACCATGCCTTTGCTTCTAAAAGACCTCCTATTGATACAAATTATTTTGAAACTTTTAATAAAGATAACGTTACTTTGGTTGATCTTAAATCATCTCCAATTGAATCTATTACCCCTAAAGGAGTGAAGACTAAAAATAAAGAATATGAACTAGATATTTTGGTTTATGCGACAGGGTTTGATGCAATGACTGGCCCACTTTTAAATATAGATATAAGAGGTCGAGAAGGTTTAAAATTAAAAGACGTATGGAGAGAAGGTCCGCAAACTTTCCTTGGCATACAGGTTTCAGGTTTTCCAAATTTATTTACAATTACCGGTCCAGGTAGTCCTTCGGTTTTATGTAATATGGTTGTGCCAATAGAACAGCATGTTGAATGGATTAATGATTGTATATCTTATGTAGAAAAAAATAATATTGATTATGTAGAAGCTTCCAAAGAATCTATGAATAATTGGACAAAGCATGTCAATGATGTTGCAAATGAAACATTATTTATTCATGCTAAGAAATCTTGGTATTATGGTGCTAATATACCTGGTAAACCAAGAGGCTTTATGCCTTATGCAGGCGGAATGTCGAGATATAAAGCCATTTGTAATTATGTTGCAAATCAAAATTATTTAGGTTTTAAGTTCAGCAATTCTGATAAAGAAGAAACATTTGTGCCTTCTAAAATATCGGTTGATATATTAATAAAAGATTTAATGACCAATAAAAATAGCTAAAATAAAAAAGGAGTAATTATGAGATTTGGATTGGCAGGAATTAGTCACGAAACAAATACATTTCACAGCATCCCTACTGAATATGAAAATTTTGAAAAAAGCGGAACACTGCTAAGAGAAAATGAAATAGAAAAACTTTATGAAACCCCTTCTACAATAGGTGGTTTTTATAAAGCTTCTAAAGATTTTGGCTTTGATATAGTGCCTTTATTATTTGCTAATACTGGACCTCTTGGAACGATAACATCTGAAACATTTGAAAAATTAATTTCAGAAATATTAGACCTAATAGAAAGTAATGGCCCTTTTGATGCAATCCTAATGAATCTTCATGGAGCTGCGGTTTCAGAAGAATTTCATGATATGGATGGCGAAATTACAAGAAGGGTAAGAAATCTTATAGGTCCTGAGGTGCCTTTTGGCATTAATCTTGATATGCATGCAAATGTTTCTGAGCAAATGATATTGAACACAGATATTACCAATGTATACCAAACAACACCTCATTTGGATGCAGATGAAACAGGGTATAAATGCGCAGAACTAATATATAAAACTGTTGAAAAGGAAATTATTCCAGTGCAATCAATTGAAACTCCTCCTCTAATAATCAATATAGTAAATCACAATACTAATGAGGATCCCATGAAATCAATTCTTTCAGAATCTAGAAAACTATATTCTGACGATGAAGTTCTTTCTGTAAGTGTTGCTGAAGGATATCCATATTCTGATATAAAAAAGATGGGAATGTCATTCGTTGTAATTACCAACAATAATATGGATAAAGCTAAAGAATATTCAAAAAAAATAGCAAAATATGCTTGGGATAAAAGATTTGAAATGGATTCTTCAGCTCCATCAATAGAAGAGGGCTTAAGAGAAGCAGTATCAATTAGAGAAAAACCGGTAGTTTTAATGGACTCTGGAGATAATATAGGGGCAGGGTCTTCAGCAGATTCTACTCATATACTCCACAAGGCAAGAGAAATAGGTGTTAGCGGTATTCTTCAAACTCTATATGACCCTGAAGCTGTTGAAAAATGTATGAATAAAATTGGTTCCATGGTTACACTAAAAGTGGGAGGGAAAAGCGACTCATTGCATGGGGATCCCATTGAGGTAACAGGAACAGTAAAAAAATATTTTGAAGGAGAATTTGAAGACCTTGGAAAAACTCATGGAGGGTATAGATATTTTGATGCGGGTGATTCAGTGGTTATTGAGACTGAGGATGAGAATACGCTAATACTAACTAGTAAGAGAATTGGAAATACTAGCATCCAGTTATATTATTCATTGGGACTAGATCCAGTGAATTATCCAATAATAGTAGCCAAAGGAGTAATGTCGCCGAGACCAGCTTTTGAGCCAATAGCTTCAAAAATAATTGCTTTAGATTCTCCAGGGGTTACTGCATCTGGACTTCATAATTTTAATTTTAAAAATATAAGAAAACCAATGTTTCCTTTCGAAAAAGAAGATGCTTTCTATGATTAAATTTTCTTGTTGTTTAATTTAAGCTCAAGTGATTCTAGTCTTTCTGATATAGGAGGATGAGAATAATGATATTTACTATATAGTGAGTCAGGAGTTAAATTAGATGAATTATCCTTTGCAAGTTTTATTAGACCAGAAATTAAGTACTTAGCATTAGTGTGCTTAATAGAAAAATCATCAGCTTCAAAC
>JAYZIQ010000059.1:0-5990 GCA_036165455.1 Chloroflexota bacterium
TACTCAGCCGTTCGCCGCTAGCTATATGCTTTCCGAAGAAAACGAGCTCGCTCGACTTGCATGCATTAGGCGCGCCGCCAATGTTCGTCCTGAGCCAGGATCAAACTCTTAAATTGACGTGTGTTCCTTCCACTATTCAAGGATCACGATATTCAATTGTTAAATTGTTCTCAGAAGCAAGAGTATAACCTGCTTACTTTAGGAACTACACAACTATAACTCTACCTATACTTAGTGTCAAC
Organism: Chloroflexota bacterium; assembly: GCA_036165455.1. GTDB lineage: Bacteria > Chloroflexota > Dehalococcoidia > Lucifugimonadales > Lucifugimonadaceae. The sequence goes on from JAYZIQ010000059.1 coordinate 243, forward strand.
GGTAAAAAATTAAAAAAAAACCTTATTTATGTTAATTTTCTAATGTAAGCAAAAATTAAGGAGTTTTTTATGATTATTGATAGTCATTGTCATGCATGGGAATATTGGCCATATCAAGATAGAAATGATCATGAGCCTAATCAGCTTCCTGTGCCGAATCCAGAAACATGGGGGAATGTTGAGCAGCTGATATATGAAATGGGCAATAATAATATAGATAAGGCAACAATAGTCAGTGCGCAAATTTGGCATAACCCTGAAAATAATAACTATATTGCTGACAGTGTTAGTAAATATAAAGATAAACTTTATCAATTTGCAGATGTTGACAGCAATTGGTCATCTACATATCAAATGGAAGGTGCTTCCGATAGATTAGAAGAAATAAGCGAAAGATTAGATCTGGTAGGATTTACTCACTATATTGGCTCTGATGATGGTGAGTGGCTCTTTTCTGAGGAAGGTCTTAAATTTTTCAAAGTTGCAAATGACAGAAAAATGATTGCAAGTATAGCTGGTGCTCCTAAACATCAAAATAGCATAAGGAAGGTAGCAGAAAAATTTCCTGATCTCCCTATCCTTTGCCACCATATGTCAGGTATGAGTGCTGATGATACTGAAATGAGTGATGTAAATAACGTTATTGAGTCATCAAAGTTTCCTAATATTCATCTTAAATTTTCTGGATATAATTATGTTATAGGTAGTGAAAGAAGATGGGACTTTCCATACAAGGATGCTTTGTGGATATACAAGGAGGCATATCAAGCTTTTGGATCAAGAATGGTGTGGGGATCAGATTTCCCTGTTGTAAAATTTTCATCTACATATAAACAAGCATTTGAGACTTTAAATACTTATTGTGATTTCATTAGCAAGGAAGACAAAAAGAAAATTTTTGGAGAAACTTTATACTCTCTAATTAACAGATAATATAGGAGAAGAAATGGCTGAAAAAAATCCAAATGAACCATATACCAGAATAACTTGCGAAGAAGCGTCTGAAAAATTAAATGACAACGACACTCATTTCATAGATGTAAGAAATGAAGATGAATACATTTCAGGACATATTCCTGGATCAATATGGATTCCAGTTGATCAATTTATGCAATCAATAGACAAGATTCCTGAAACTGGAAATTTATTTTTTATTTGCGCAGCAGGTGCTAGAAGTGGCCTTGCTTGCGAATTCTCAGCATCTTTGTCTATTGATGAAGAAAGATTATTTAATATATATGAAGGAATGCCTACATGGATAAACAAAGGCTTGCCTTCAGAACAAGGATTATAGGTAAATTTTATGAAATTAAAAGTGGTGGGCGTTTTAGCCTACGATTCTATAACGTCAGAATTTGGAACTAGAGATAATATATTTGGGGGCTCTGCAACATATTTCGCGATATCTTCATCATACCTATCTAATAATGTCAGGATAACAGGAGCAATTGGCAAAGATTTCAACTTAAAAGATCTAGATGTTCTTTCCTCAAGAGGAATAAATATAGATGGAGTCGAAAGATTAAGCCAGAATACATTTAAATGGGAGGGTAAATACGAAATTAATTCTCCTAACGATGCCATAACTTTAAGCAACAGTATAATTAAGGGCGAGCCAAATGTTCTTGAGTCTTACAAGCCAACACTATATTCAAAAAACGAAAATATATCTGAAGAATACTCATTATTCTTAGCAAATGCTGATCCAAAACACCAGAAAGATTTAATCGAGCAAGCAAACAAAAGAGCTAAGATAATTGGACTTGATACTATGGATTTCTGGATTAATAATTCGCCAGAATCTGTAAAAGAACTTTTCTCAAAAGTTGACGTAATAATTATTAATGAAAATGAAGCAAAATTAATTACAAATGAAAATTCATTAAGAAATTGTATTGAAAAAATTCAAGGCTTAGGGGCCAATCGAATGGTCATAAAACTGGGAAATTATGGGCTTGTATATGCTAGTAATACCACAAGATTCTTCCTTCCAGCAGTATTAGTAGATCAAGTCAAGGATCCTACTGGCGCAGGAGATAGTTTTGCAGGAGGATTTATGGGATACTTATCAACTGTAGAAAATTTAAGCGAAGAAGAGTTTAAGGACGCTTGTATATATGGATCTGTAATGGCTTCATTTTGCGTAGAAGAATTCGGACTAGATCGCCTTCTATCTTTAAATAATAATGAAATTAAAAATAGAAAAAATCTTTTAATTAACCAAATAAAATATTGAAATTGTTTTAAGGAGCGATAATGAGCGAAAGCAATCCAAAGAATGATATTAAAGATATTAATTTATCTAAAGAAGGTGGTCTAAGGGCTGAATGGGCATCTAGAGAGATGCCTGTTTTAAGATCTATTAAAGAGAGATTTTTAAAGGAAAAACCTTTAGAAGGAATTAAAATTTCTGGATGCCTTCATATAACAGCAGAAACAGCTAATTTAGTTGATGCTTTAACTGCAGGAGGTGCCAATGTTTCAATGTGTGCTTCTAATCCTTTATCTACTCAGGATGATATTGCTGCATATTTGGTAAGCCAAGGAATATCAGTATATGCAATTCATGGTGAAGATGAAGAAACATATGACAAACATTTAGAAGCTGTATTGAGCGAGAAGCCTCATTTAACAATTGATGATGGAGCTGATTTAGTAGCCAAGCTACACGGAGAAAACCACCCTGGATTAGAGAATATAATCGGAAGTATGGAGGAGACAACAACAGGCATCATTAGATTAAAAGCTCTCTCTTCTCAAGGAAAACTTAAATTTCCAGTTATAGCTGTAAATGATTCAGATACAAAACATATGTTTGATAATAGATATGGCACTGGACAAAGTACTCTCGATGGCATTATAAGAGCTACAAATATATTGATAACTGGTAAAACAATGGTAATTGTTGGATATGGTTGGTGTGGAAGAGGGCTAGCTTCTAGAGCAAAAGGAATGGGCGCTAGAACTGTAGTTTGTGAAGTAGACTCAGTAAAAGCTCTTGAGGCAATAATGGATGGACATGAAGTAATGAAGATGGAAGAGGCTAGTAAAATTGGAGATATTTTTGTTACTGTTACTGGAGGTCTTCACGCAGTAGATAAAGAACATTTTGAAAATATGAAAAGTGGAGCGATAGTCGCAAATTCAGGCCATTTTAATGTCGAGTTAAATTTAGAATCATTGGATAAAATGACAGAAAGCAAGAGAAGGGTTAGAGATAATGTGGAAGAATACACTCTTGAAACAGGAAAGTTAATTTTTGTTCTTGGTGAAGGCAGATTAGTGAATCTTGCTGCCGCAGAAGGTCATCCTCCAAGCGTAATGGATATGAGTTTTGCAAATCAAGCACTTGCTAGTGAGCATATAGTAAAAAATCAAGATAAATTAAAAAATGAAGTTTCCACTCTTCCGAAAAGTGTAGATCAAGAAATAGCATCGTTAAAGATAAAATCAATGAATATGGCATATGACACATTAAAAGACAAACAAGATAAATATTTAAATAGTTGGGAATTAGGCACAGGCTCAAGTCAGGAGAATTTATAATGAATACATACCTGCTTACATCAGAATCTGTTACTGAAGGTCATCCAGATAAGTTATGTGACCAAGTATCTGATGCAATTTTAGATGAAATAATGAGATTTGATCCTAATGCAAGAGTTGCTTGCGAGACTGCTACTACTACTAATCTAGTTGTTTTGCTTGGTGAAATAACAACTTCTGCAAAGATTAATTTTGAAGAAATTGCTAGAGAAACAATACTATCAATCGGATATAACGATAATGAAATAGGATTAGATGGTAAAAAATGTAAAGTTATAACTGCGTTAGGCCAGCAAAGTCCAGACATAAAAGCAGGTGTAGATATTGCACTTGAAGCAAGGTCTAATGGATCTGAAAAATTAGGTGCTGGAGACCAAGGAATGATGATTGGTTATGCAACTAATGAAAGTAAAGATTTCATGCCTTTGCCAATATCAATATCTCATGCTTTAACTAGAAAGTTATCTGAAGTAAGAAAGAATGGCACTTTAGAATGGGTTAGGCCAGATGGTAAAAGTCAAATTACTATGGAATATGAGTCTAATGGAACCCCCATAAGAATTGATACTGTTGTAATAAGCACGCAACATTCACCTAGTGTCACTCAAGAACTAATAAAAAATGATTTAGAGCAATACGTTTGCAAAGATACTATACCTCCAGAACTAATAGATAAAGACACTAGATTTATCTTTAATCCTTCTGGGCAATTTATTGTAGGGGGGCCACATGGGGATGCCGGGCTAACAGGCAGGAAGATTATTGTTGATACCTATGGAGGAAGTTGTAGGCATGGAGGAGGTGCCTTTTCTGGAAAAGATTGCACAAAGGTGGACAGGACTGGGGCATACGCAGCAAGATGGGTAGCCAAAAATTGTGTCGCTGCTGGATTAGCTGAAAGAATGGAAGTTCAGCTTTCTTATGCTATTGGTATGTCTGAGCCAATATCAATATTAGTAGACGCTCATGGAACTAATAAAATCTCAGTAGATGAAATTACAAATAAGATAAGAGACAATTTTGATCTAAGCCCAGGAGGAATAATCGATGCTCTTGACCTAAGAAGACCTATATATAAACAAACAGCAGCATATGGTCATTTTGGAAGAATTGATCTTGATCTTCCATGGGAAAATTTAAATAAAGTAAGCGATCTCAAAATTTAATGCGTAAAAATACTTCAAAACCTGCTTTCGGTACGGATGGGTGGAGAGCAAAGATTGGAGAAGAATTTAACCTTGAAAATTGCTTACTAGTCATAAAATCATTCCTTGAATCAATCGATAATCAAAATAGGAAAATAATTGTAGGATACGACACCAGATTTTTATCAAAAGAAATATCAGAAGAAATATCAAAATATATATCTTACTGTGGCCATGAAGTGATATTAAGTAATAACCCAGTCCCTACTCCAGTAGTGAGCTTTACAGTAAAAAATAAAAATTTTGATTTTGGGGTAATAATCACAGCAAGTCATAACTCGTCTTTATGGAACGGAATCAAAATTAAGAACTCTGAAGGTCAAAGTATAGATGAAAAAACAGTATCTAATATCTCTGAAAAAATTAATTCATCAATTACCAAAGTTGGTGATTATTCAAATAATGACAGAGAAATTAAATACGAAGATTTTACCTATGAATATTTAAATTCAATATCAAAATTTATCAATATAGAGAAAATAAAAAATACTAAACTAAAAGTTGTCGTAGATTGCATGTTTGGGACTTCGACATCTCTTCTAAGTAAAATTTTAACAGGCGGAGAATGCAGCATCATTGAAATTAATAACGATCAGGATCCTAATTTTCCAGGAATTACACAGCCAGAACCTATCTCTGAGAATTTAAAAAAACTCAAATTAAAAATTACTGATTCAAAGGCAGATATAGGGTTTGGATTCGATGCAGATGCAGATAGAGTTGGGCTAGTTGATAACAGAGGAAATTACATTGATGCTCCTTACGCTTTCTGCTCCATAGCAGATCATGTCCTAGGCAATAGGAATGAAATTCAATCAATTTGCACAACAGTATCTATGTCATCAATGATAGATAAAATTGCAATGTCTTACGGAGTCGATTGCATAAGAAAAAAGATTTGGTTTAAGTATGTTTCTACAGAAATTACCTTAAAAAAATAGATTATTTGTGGGGCAGAAATTTGTGGATATTATTTTTATAATAATATAAAACAAAT
>JAYZIQ010000060.1:0-5261 GCA_036165455.1 Chloroflexota bacterium
GTATAAATGGGGGCGATAATATACCATTTTTTAATATATCAGTGACAGGAAATACATATTAAAAAATGATAATTTTTACATAAATATTCTGATTTTTAGAGAAGATTTATAGTCAAAGTAATAAATAGATACAAAGATACAAATATAAAAAACCCTCCAATAACCCTGTTAATCAAACTTTCATGAATTTTAATAAACGGAATCATTCCTGAATTAGACACAATAATTGCTATAAATGAATACCATACTGCATCAATTATTCCTGCCATTATTCCCATTGCAGCAATTTCACTCCATTCAGAATTTGGTTTAACAAAATGGCTAAATATGGCTAGAAAAAACAAAGCAATCTTGGGATTAAGTAAAGATATCAGGAAACCTTCTCCTGCCGCTCTAGATATCAAATGCGATGAAATAGGATTTTTATTTTTATGAAATGTTGGTAAATCTGTCTTTTCAATAAGAGTTCTAATTCCCAAATATAGCAAAAAACTAGCACCAAGTGATTGCGCTAATATCAACACAATATTTGTTTCAATAATAATCTTTGCTATTCCGGCTGCGGTAAGAAAAGCCCACAGAGTAATACCTAAACCATGCCCAATTCCAGTTGAAATACCATTTAAGCGCCCTTTTGAAATCGCATTTGCCCCTACAACTGCAAGGCTTGGTCCAGGCGACATAGCCCCAACAAGGCATATGAAAAATAGTTGCAACCAAACAGATGTGCTCATATTTTATTTCTACATAATTCTTATAATTTTGGAACAGATTGCATTGCCTGATCAATTTCTTCTGAAGGCAAGGCATAATCAATCATATTTCCAGAAAAATAATTATCATATGCTGACAAATCTAGATGTCCATGACCACATAGATTGAAAAGTATGTTCTTTTCTTCTCCAGTTTCTTTGCACACTAAAGCTTCATCTATAGCAGCTTTAATAGCATGAGTAGGTTCTGGGGCTGGAATAATTCCTTCATTTTTAGCGAAAAGCACTCCAGCTTCAAAACATTCATTCTGATTATAGGACTTAGCTTCATAGATTCCAGCCTCAAACAAAGCGCTTATTAGAGGTGCCATTCCATGGTAACGTAGTCCTCCTGCATGTATTGGGTTTGGAACAAAAGTATGTCCAAGTGTGTGCATTTTCATTAAAGGAGTCATGCCAATTGCATCCCCGAAATCATATGCAAATTTTCCTTTTGTCAGCGATGGTGAAGCTGCAGGCTCAACTGCAACAAGTCGAGTATTTTTTCCTTTTAATTTTTCAGGAATAAAAGGGAAAGATATTCCAGCTAGATTAGAACCTCCACCTGCACATCCAATAATAATATCTGGATAAGCATCGGCCATCTCCATTTGCAGAATTGCTTCTTGACCAATTACAGTTTGATGCATTAGCACATGATTCAGTACTGAACCAAGGGCATATTTTGAGTCATCTTTCTGAACTGCCACTTCAACTGCTTCTGATATAGCAATACCTAAAGAGCCTGTAGATTTAGGATCTCCTTCAAGGATTTTTTTTCCAGACTCAGTTTCTGTGCTGGGGCTAGATGTCACTGTGCCGCCCCAAGCTTGCATCATTGATTTTCTATAAGGCTTCTGGTCGTAACTTGCGCTCACCATAAATACTTTAGAGTCTATTCCAAATTGACTGCATGCATAAGCAAGTGCACTACCCCACTGTCCTGCTCCAGTCTCTGTAACAATTTGCTTAGTTCCTTCAACTTTATTGTAGTAAGCTTGTGCAATCGCAGTATTTGGTTTGTGACTCCCTACCGGACTAACACCTTCATATTTGTAAAAAATCTTAGCTGGTGTGCCAAGTGCTTTTTCTAAGTTTGTTGCTCTTATCAAAGGAGTTGGTCGCCAAGTTCTATACATTTCAATAATAGGTGCTGGTATATCGATCCATCTGTCTTGACTAACCTCTTGCATTATAAGTTCCATTGGAAATAAAGGAGCAAAATCATCAGGGCCAGCAGGATTGCCAGTTCCAGGATGCAAAGCTGGCTCTAAAGGTTTGGGAAGGTCTGCCTGTACGTTGTACCATTGTTTAGGTATATCGTTTTCAGAGAGGTGAAATTTTTTTTGATCAGTCATATTAACTCCTATTTAAGCAAAATCTACCACTCAAAATAAAGCAGCGACATTACTATTTATTTACACCATTATAACCAGATCTTGTGAAATAGAGATAGGAAAGGCAATAATAGTCTAATGAGTAATAAAAAATTACATGTTCTTGGCTCAGGGACACCTCAGCCTAACAAGGAAAGGTGGGGGTCTGGTTTTATAGTTGAATTAGATGATGAATTAATAATGTTTGATTGTGGTCCAGCTTCTACTTACAAAATGATACAAATGGATTTAGATCCTAGAAATGTAAATTCCTTATTTTTTACCCATCACCATTCAGATCACGATTTAGATTACCCAACTTTTCTACTCACCAGATGGGAAACAAGCATTGGAAAAGAAAAAAAATTAGAAATATTTGGACCTCCTCCGACAGTTAGTCTAACTGAAAAATTAATAGGTTTGGATGATGGAGCCTTTGCGCATGATCTTATAGCTAGAACAAATCATTCGTTAAGTTTAAATTCTTTTCAAAGAAGAGGAGGAAAATTACCGAGGAAGCTACCTGATTTTCTAGTAAAAGACATATATCCCGACGAAAAAATCGAAAGGAGAAATTGGAGTGTAAAAACAACTCTTGCCGAACATGTGCAGCCATACCTCGACTCTCTCGCTTATAGATTAGAGGTTGACGGATTGAGTATAGTTTTCACAGGAGACACAAGGCCATGCGAAACGGTTAAAGATTTAGCATACGGCGCCGATTATCTTGTTTGTTTATGTATTGCCCTACAAGAACAAATTGATGGTACTCCGGAAGCTGAATATATGATGGGTCATGTAGATGCAGGAACCTTAGCAAGGGATGCTAAAGTTTCTAATCTAATTCTAGTTCATGAAGCTTTAGGCATTAGCTCTGAAAACAATTTTAAACACGCTGTTCAAGAAATAAAGAAGATTTTTAAAGGGTCTGTAATTCAAAGTTTTGAAATGACAACTTATGATCTTACTGAAAATTAAAATATAAGGACTAATTATTCAAATGGAGATATGCCTACAAGTTCGGCTCATAATAACAATCTTGCGTATTATTCCATAACAAGAATGTTATTTCTTACAAGTAGGCAAATATATCATACCATTTTCTCATCTATTTTATATTGACTATAAAAAATATTTTTTTTATATTTTGCTTATGAGGAATTATTTATTTTTGAGTCTAATTTTATCTGCTTTATTTGTCTTTGCGTGTTCTTCTGCAGCTGAAGAACCAATTCAAGTAGATACAGTATATTCAATGGAAGATGCATCAAAGTTAGGTATAAAAAACCTAATGAAGAATGATTTTGAGACTAATTTTCCCGAATCAACAGATGCTAAATGGGGATTTTGGAAAGGAAGAGAAGTAGCAATTATTAGATATGAATCTGTTGAAAATGCAAGAACATTGGGTAAGGTTGCTGCTGAAGAACAAACCAAACTTATTGAAGTAGTAGAAAAGAATATTGCACACGGCCCAAATGTTGAGAAAACGAAATGCCGAGGAGACGCATATGGAGGCAATCCTTACATGTTGTCTCCAAAATATGATATTGGTTTTGGAAAAATACTTACTTTAAATAAAAGTTCTTTTTTAGAATCAGAACTTGATTTGGAAGCAAATTCAGTCAGAGATGGTTGTGTGAGAAGAGAGCCAATGTTTATAGAATTTAGAAGTCATGGAAATCTTGTGATTATGATAGAGCCTATGCCTGATGAAGATAGGCCAGCAATGAATGCCCTTATCGACCAAATCGTAGATAAGCTTCCTTAGGTTTACAGGAATACAAAAAATTTCTAGATATTTTTTTTCTCATGTTAAAATATAAACCATGAATATTTATATAAAAATATTACTATTAACACTCTTTCTATTCATATCATCTTGCAGCATTATTGATGAATATGTAGGAACATCAGATGAAGTATCTCAATCAGATGACATGGATCATGAACACGAAGAAGAGATGAGGTTGGAGAAGGAAGAAGAGATGAGGTTGGAGAAGGAAGAAGAGATGAGGTTGGAGAAGGAAGAAGAGATGAGGTTGGAGAAGGAAGCTCGCTCAATAAAAGAATCTATAAATATAATTAGTGATCCTTCTTACGAATACTTTGATAGATATACAGATGTAGGAACATTAAGAATCTTTGCGCTTCCTGAAGTATCTGATGAATATTTAATAAAAGTAGGAGCAATATATAAATTAATTTTTGATGAAGATAATCCTGATATAGACAGAAACTTAAAGAATGAATTTTTCCAGACGATGAAAAATAATTATGTCTATCAAAGAGTTGGGTATAAAGGACCAGAATTATATGACATGGACAGTGACAACCCAAAAATAGATTGCTGCCCTGAAAATAATTATGATGACAATCAAACTGATTACATATGGGAGCCAGAAGGCTCAGGTGACCCAACTGGAGAAATAATCGAGCATGCCCTACACACAATTACGAATGTAGCATTTAAATTAATGTCATCTGATTGGGATTATAGAGATTCAGGTTCAAAATTAAGGTTAGCTTACAAGGAAGCGGTTGATAAAAAGTTATTCAATGAAGAGTCATATGCACCACTTAAGGGCAGGAATGATTTTTATCAAGTTACAACCCAGGAATATTTCTTTTGGGCAATAATAACTGAATGGGATTTAGGATTTATCTGGGATATACCTAATGAAGAATTTTTAATTAAAAACAAAGAAGATTTAGCTGAAAAGCTTCCTCTTTCCCACCAGCTATACCAGGATTTTGTATTAAAAATTTTAACTCCTTTAGATGGCGATTTAGTATCAGCAATTATTAATAACAACTAGTGTTGCCTGCTCCAAAGTAATTAAATTTAAATTGAACATTGATGAAGATTTGGAGCGGGAGAAGGGATTCGAACCCTCGATACCCTGCTTGGAAGATAGGTTCACATGATTCGACATGGTCTGTCATTGCTCATTATTGTTCGGTAAAAAGACTTTCTGTTGTTCGGCATTGTCTAATATTGTTCGACATTGCTAAATATGGGTTACTACCAAAAAGACTACCAAAAGTCCTACCAAAGAAAAATTATGTAAAATGGTCTCGTGAAAAAGATTTTATTTATTTTACTAATTGGACTATTGATTGGATGCTCTGT
>JAYZIQ010000061.1:0-14541 GCA_036165455.1 Chloroflexota bacterium
CAAAAAGTAAAAGTTCATGACCTAGGGTTAGTTGATTATTCATTTGGTATAAATTTCCAGAAAAATCTAGTCAGTCAAATCAAAAAATATGAAAATCATATGATTTTTCTTGAGCATAACAAAACAATCACAATTGGCACAAAAGGGACAGATGAAGATATTTTAATTACCGACAAGGAACTGAAAAATAATGGTTTTTCTGTTATTAAAACTGATAGAGGAGGTCAGGCAACAATTCATAATAAAGGGCAAATTGTGGCGTATATTCTAGTTCAATTAAGAGAATTTGAATTGAAGCCAGTAGATTATGTTAGAAGAATTGAGAGCGTGATTGTAGATTTTTTAAAACAGGTTGGAATAGATTCAAAAATTATTGTCGGAAAAACCGGTGTGTGGATTGATTCAATCGGTAAGCAAAGCAAAATAGCCGCTATAGGTGTTAGGGTTAGCGGAGGAGTTACTATGCATGGTTTTGCTCTAAATATAGATAATGATCTTAATGATTTTAATTCGATAATTCCTTGTGGATTAGCTGGAAGCGAAGTCACATCTTTGAAAAGAGAATTAAAAATAGATATTGATAAAAGTGAGATTAAAGATAAATTAATAAATAGTTTTGGAAAAATGTTTGATTGCGAGGTAATAAGTTGACTGATACAGGATCGATGCTCTCTCACTTGGAGTGTACATATTGTGGAGAGACTTTCTCTGCAAATGAAATTTATAAATTATGCCCTGCAGAAAATTGTGGAAAAGTACTATTTCCAAGATACGAAATAGATCATTCAAAATCTAAAAAGGCAATAAGTGATTTAAAAAACAGGAAGCCAAATATGTGGAGATATAAGGAATTTATGCCTGTAAAGGACGATAAGAATATTGTTTCTTTAGGAGAAGGTTTTACTCCAATTTTAAACTGCGAGAGGCTTTCTTATGAACTTGGCACGAATATTATCTTAAAGGATGAAAGCCTGAATCCCACTTCTTCTTTTAAGGCCAGAGGACTTTCTTCTGCTGTATCTAAGGCTAAAGAATTAGGAATAAATAAATTTTCCATACCTTCGGCTGGAAATGCCGGTGGGGCACTTGCTGCATACTGTGCTAGAGCAGGTGCAGAAGCTTATGTATTTATGCCTAATGATGCTCCTTTAGCAAATAAGACTGAAACTATTTTTCATGGAGCAGATATTGAATTAATTGATGGTTATATAAATGATGCAGGAGCTAGATCTTTGGAGGTATCTAAGCAGAAAAATCTATTTGATGTTTCTACTTTAAAAGAGCCTTACAGAGTTGAAGGTAAAAAAACCATGGGATACGAAATTGCAGAGCAATTGAATTGGGATTTGCCTGATAATATTATTTATCCTACAGGAGGAGGAACTGGAATTATTGGAATTTGGAAGGCTTTTCAAGAACTTAAAGAAATGGGAATTTTGAATTCAAAACTTCCTAGAATGATTTGTGTTCAGGCGGAAGGTTGCAGTCCAGTCGTAGATGCATATTTAGAAGGCAATAGGCACGCAGAATTATTTAAATCGCCTAAAACAATAGCAGCAGGGATGAGGGTTCCAATTGCTGTGGGAGACTACCTTATCATTGATGCTATTAATGAAAGTAGTGGAACTGCAATAAAGATTGATGATAAAAGTATGATAGATGGAGTGAAGCAACTATCTGCTTTAGAAGGTATTTTTTGTGCGCCTGAAGGAGGCTCTTTAGTTTCTGCTACTAAAAAATTAATATCTTCAGGATTTATTAGTAGTGAGGAGTCAGTGCTTTTGCTTAATACAGGATCAGGCTTCAAGTATTTAGACGGATTATCAGAACAAATAAAAATTAACTAAATAATTTTGTTATATCTTCCCCGTAAATTTGATTAAATTCATTTTTTAACATGCCCATTACAGCTGAATTATGTCTTGCGCCATGATGAGGCCTACTTTGCCTAAGTGTGCCTTCATGCTGGAATCCAAGCCCTTCAAACATATTTCTTGCATGAGTATTATATTCAGGTATATCAACCCACACTCTATAAAGGTCTAAGTCTTTAAAGGCATGAGACATTAATTTTATTACTGATGATGAACCAAATCCTTGGTGCCAAAGATCTTTCCTTCCAATTATTACAGATAATTGTGCATCACCAAGAGCATCATCAATAAATAATTGAGCTTCACCTATGTGTTCGTCATTATTAGTATCATATATAGAAAAAAAGACCCTGTGAGGCTCGGGGTTATCGTCGTTAAATGTTCTTTGCCACTCTTCTTTAGAGCTGGTTAATATTTTTTGGGGGTCATAACCAAGATGAGCAGCATCGCCATAGGAATATCTTCCGAACCATAATTCGGCAACCTCGTCATCTTTTATCCATTCGACAATTCTTTTAACATCGTCTCGAGATATAGTTCTTAAATCAATATTTGGATAATTCATAAAATTAGCACTTAACTTTAAAGTCTATTATATTTCTTATGAAAGATTTTATAAACATTGGAGGTAATTTTGAAAGCAGCAGTCCTTTATGAGGTTGGAAAGCCTTTAGAAATTAAAGATCTTAGTATAGACAAGCCAAAAGAAGGGGAAGTTTTAGTAACAATGAAAGCTGCAGGAGTCTGTGCAAGTGACCATCATGTTATTCATGGCCAGATTCCTTACCCTACCCCCATTGTATTAGGCCACGAGAATGCTGCTATTGTTGAAGAAGTTGGTCCAAACGTTACAAATGTTAAGCCTGGAGATAGTTGCATTACTAGTTTTGTGTCGTCATGCTCAGAATGTGATTACTGCCGAACAGGCTTAGGGAATCATTGTTCTAGGCATTATTCTGATCCTAAAACTCAGCATCGGCAATTTGATGGTAGTTTTAGAATCAAAGATAGCGATGGCACTGAAATCTACCAAATGAATAAATTAGGGGGTTTCGCAGAGCAACAAATCGTACCTGCAAGCTCTTTGTTAGTCATACCTAAAGAAGTACCTCCAGAAGTAGCAGCTCTAATTGGATGTTGTGTTACTACTGGCTTAGGCGGAATAGTAAATTTAGACAATATTAAAGCCGGATCTACAGTTGCTGTGTTCGGTTGTGGTGGTGTCGGGCTTAATATTATTCAAGGTGCAAAAATGCTGAATTGTCTTAGAGTGATAGCTGTAGATATATTTGATCATAAACTTGAATTTGCTTATAAATTCGGAGCAACTGATGTTATTAATGCCAAAAGCGAAGATCCGGTTGAAAAGATTAGGGATATAACTGGAGGAGGAGTTAATTATGCCTTCGACTCATTTGGGAGCCCTGCGATTATGAAGCAAGCTGTAGAAAGTCTAGCCAAGAGAGGCACAGCGGCTTTAGTGGGTTTAGCTAGCCCTAGCTCTGAAGTAGATATAAATATGGTTGACTTAGTAAGGAATGAAAAAAATATTTTAGGGAGCTTCTACGGTTACGGGTCACCTCTAGTTACAATGAAAAAAATAGTAGATATGTACTTGTCAGGCAAAGTAAATATTGATGATCTTGTAAGAAAAGTTTTTAAGCTTGAAGAAATTAATGAGGCATTTGCGGATATTGACAAAGGGGAAGACGGAAGAGGAGTAATTATATTTTAATTATATTTGAATGGGATATAATTAAAATGCTAGATATTTATAATATTGCAAACAGGAGAACAGATTGCTTAAAGACTATTTTGATCATTATGCCATAATTGGATTTTATTTAGCTATTTCAATTTCCGTGCCAATTGGAATGATTGTGCTTTCTAAGTTAGCTCAATTTATAAAGGTCAGGCCAAGTAACCCTTCTAAGCTTAAAGAGAGTATGTATGAATGCGGGATGAAGCCTGAAACAGAAAGATGGCAAGGTTTTAATATAAAGTATTATTTTTATGCGCTTCTATTCGTAATTTTTGATGTAGAAACTATATTTTTATTTCCTTGGGCTGCTAGATATGGGGTGTGGAGTAGAGAATTTGGCTTAATGTTTTTTATGTCAATGTTTGTGTTTCTTGTAGTAGTGACTTTGGGTTATATTTACGCATGGAAGAAAGGTGATTTAGAATGGAATTAGATAAAAATAATAATCTTAATCTTCCGCTATATACCCAAACTTCTGATCTTGATTTTGAGGAAGGTGATGTTATTAATGACATGAAAGCTAATAATATTAACGAATTACCTGTTGATGATCTTTCAGAAAATAAAGATTTGAAAAAATCAGCTTTTGTGACTTCAGTTGACTTCTTATTAAATTGGGCAAGAAAATCTTCAATTTTTCCTGCGCAGTTTGGTTTGGCTTGCTGTGCCTTTGAAATGATTGCTTCTGCAGCTTCAAGGTTTGACTTAGCTAGATTTGGAGCTGAGAGATTCTCAGCTTCTCCTAGGCAAGCAGATTTAATGATCGTGGCTGGCACTGTCACCTGGAAGATGGCTCCTGCAATAAGGACTATGTATGACCAGATGTCTGACCCGAAATGGGTAATTAGTATGGGGGTATGCGCAACTAGTGGTGGTCCATATTATGATTCCTATTCTGTAGTTCCTGGTGTTAATAAAATTGTACCTGTTGATGTGTATGTTCCGGGTTGTCCGCCTAGACCAGATGCGCTTTTGTATGGATTAATGCAATTACATGAAAAAATTAAACGTTATTCATTAAAAGGAAAGTCAGCAGGAAATAATGACTAAGGTTTTATCAGGATCTGAAATTGAAGATTTATTAGGCTCTAACTTTAAGAATCAAATCGAAGCTATAGGTGAAGATTATGTTCAAGTCAGTAATGATAAATCTTTAGATCTATTTAATAACTTAAAAATAGATCATCAATATGATTTGCTTAGCTCTGTCACTTCTGTAGACCGAATAAGCCATTTTGAAGTTGTATATCATTTGACTTCGTTACAAAAGAATGAATCTTTAGTTATAAAAATTAATTGTGGTGAAGGTAGGGTAGACCCTAAAGTAAAAAGCGTTATTTCAGTTTGGAGGGGAGCTGAATTACAGGAGAGAGAAATTTATGATCTGATGGGCATAATGTTTGAAGATCATCCAAATATGAAAAGGTTGCTACTATGGGAAAATTTTGAAGGGCACCCTCTCAGGAAAGATTTTGTGAGTTAATATGAGTACCGAATTAGTAACAATGAATATTGGCCCGATTCACCCAAGTACTCATGGAGTTTTTAGGATGAGAGTGACTTTTGAT
The DNA here is from genome assembly GCA_036165455.1 of Chloroflexota bacterium. Taxonomy (GTDB): domain Bacteria; phylum Chloroflexota; class Dehalococcoidia; order Lucifugimonadales; family Lucifugimonadaceae. Next base: position 5,205 of record JAYZIQ010000061.1, read on the forward strand.
GGCGAGACAATCATTGATGCAGAACCTATTATTGGCTATCTTCATAGAGGATCAGAAAAGTTAGCTGAAGAAAGAACTTATACACAAGTTGTAACCCTAACTGACCGAATGGACTATACAGCATCAATGACAAATAATCAGGCATATATATTGTCAGTTGAAAAACTTTCTGGAATAACACCATCTGTAAGAGGCGTATGGCTAAGAATGATTGCTGCTGAATTACAAAGAATTGCTGCGCATTCTGTAGCAATTGGCTTTTTAATTAATGATTTGGGCGCTTGGCATACTCCTCTACTTTATTTGCTTAGAGAAAGAGAAAAAATATTGGAATTATTTGAAATGATGTGCGGAGCTAGAATAACAAATAGCTATTTGAGGCCTGGAGGTGTATTTATGGACGCTCCAGATGAATTTTGGCCTTCTTTGAATAAATTTTTAGATGATATGCCAAATAGATTAGACGATATAGAAAATCTCTTAACTGACAATGAAATAATATTGGCAAGAACTCAAAATGTAGCAATTTTGAAAAAAGAGGATGCAATCAATGCTTCCATAACAGGCCCCATGTTACGGGCTTCAGGAGTCGATTGGGATTTGAGGCATAGAAACCCTTATGATTTTTACGAAAAAATTTCTTTTAGAAGACCTTTAGGAACTGTCGGAGATAATAATGACAGGTATTTGGTTAGACTTCAAGAAATTCGTGAAAGCTTAAAGATTGTTGAGCAGTGCTTAGATTTAATTGAGCCAGGTCCTGTAAAGCCCGAAGAAGTTCCTTTCCTGGTCAGGCCACCTCAAGGTGAGTCATATGTGCCAATAGAGGCGCCTAAGGGAGAATTAGGTTTTTATTTGGTTAGCGATGGAAGTATTTCTCCTTTTAGATGCCACGTAAGAGCCCCTTCTTTAATTAACCTTACTCTTCTGAGGGATATGGTAATTGGCTATAAAATAGCTGATTTATTTGTGACATTTGGATCAATTGATGTGAATATGGGGGAAGTTGATAGATAATGGGCCCTATAAGAGAAAGTTTCATATTTGAATTTCTGTATTGTCACTTATCCTTAGAGGCTAGTTGCTCTTCTGTCAGAATACTTAATGTAGCATTTATTCCAGAAGACTTAAGCTGGATTTCGTTTATTTTAACTTCTTTTTTTTGGATATTCGTATTTATAAATGCAGCTCTTGTTGGAGTGCTTGTGTTGATTTGGGGGGAACGAAGGCTAATAGGAAAATTTCAGGCTAGGTTAGGTCCTAACAGATGGGGTCCTCTTGGTTTATTTACACCTGTAGCCGATGCTATAAAAGTAATGTTTAAAGAGGATATTGAACCTACTTTATCAGACAAACTTATATATGTTTTGGCCCCAATATTAATGGTTGTTCCAGTATTTATGATTTTTCCAGTTATTCCTTATGGAGCTAAAACATTTTTGACTAATATTAGTGTTGGAGTAGTTTTTGTGTTGGCTATAACTTCAATAAATAGCTTGTCTGTTTTAATGGCTGGCTGGGCTTCAGGAAATAGATTTGCGATCATTGGCGGTATAAGAGCTGTTGCTATGCTTTTAAGTTATGAAATTCCTATGGGAATATCAGCTGCTGGTGTTGTGATTGTTGCAGGTTCACTATCGTTAAGCGAAGTTGTAAATAATCAAGTTATTCCTAATGCGATTTTCCAACCTTTAGGTTTTATTACATTTCTTATTGCTTCTACGGCGGAGCTTAATAGAAGCCCATTTGATATTACTGAAGCAGAGTCAGAGCTAGTCGCAGGTTACATGACAGATTATAGTAGTATGAAATTTGGTTTATTTTATTTAGGGGAATTTATGGCAACAATTGCTTCATCTGCAATTATAGTTACTTTTTATTTCTCAGGCTGGAGAGGACCAACATTTATCCCTTCTGAAATTTGGTTTTTAACTAAATGGGTAGGGGTTATCGCAATATTCATTTGGTTTAGGGCAACTTTCCCAAGACTAAGAATTGATCAAATTATGTCATTAGCTTGGAAAGGCTTATTTGAATTGAGCTTAATTAATTTATTGGTATTAGCATTAATGATTGCTATTTGGCCTGATCCTTCAGGAATGCAGCTACTAATAATGACTTTAGTAAATTGGGTAGTATTTTTCTTATCTATTTATATTTTTGGAAAAATATTGAGTCCTAATTTAACTGGTAATAAAATTAAAAAGCGTTCAGTAGTATACGGATTGGATTAGAATGTTTGGTATAGGATTATTAAAAGGATTATTAACAACTTTAAAAAATTTACTAGGTCCTGTATTTACTGTTCAGTACCCCAACAAAAAAGTTGGGTTGATAGGGGCTCTAAAATTTCATAAAAAAACACCATTTGAGTTCCTTAAAACACAACCTAGTGAATTTATTAAATCTTTGGCTGGTTTGCATGAAGTCCCTGAATACCCTTCTCAAGCTACTAGATTTAGAGGGCAAGATTTTAATTGGTTTGAAGATAGGTGTACTGGGTGTGCCAGTTGTGCAAAATATTGCCCTTTAGGAATTATAAAGATTGAAACCTCTCCTAGCTCTAGAGATCAGAAAGAAGGCTCATCTTACGATATTGATGTTTTTGATATTGATATAGGAAGATGCATGTTTTGTGGTTTATGTGTAGAAGCTTGCCCTTTTGATGCTCTTCACATGGGAAGTGGTTTTGAGAGAGCTCATGAGAAAAGAAAAGGGTTGGTAATACCTGTAGATGAGCTTAGGACAGCTATAAAGACCCCTAGCACATGGTTCAGGCCTCAAATGGAAAATAAGAGTTATAAGCCAAGAGAAAAGGAGTCAGAAATTAAAGATTCCAATGATATTGGTAGGCACGAGCAGCCTTCAGATGAAGAATTGACTGAAAGATGGGTCAATGAGAGGTAGTAAATATGTTTATTGATGCAATTTTTTATTTAGTTTCAATTTTACTTATTTCGAATTCATTATTAATTTTATTTTCAAAAAATGTATATAGATCCGCTGTTTTTTTAGCTTTTTCAATGTTATGTTTTGCAGCGATGTACTTTATGTTAAGTGCTGAATTTATAGGAGTAATTCAAATACTAGTTTATGTTGGCGCTGTTTCAGTTTTGATAGCTTTATCCGTAATGCTAGTAAAAGATGTAGAAAAGAGTACTGATAATAATAAATTATTGTATTATTCATCAATAGTTGGCTTGATCTTTTTAGTGCTAATTTCTTTCTTTATTGTTAACTTCAATTGGGATGATTTTAGTAATGAAATCTTGAATAATTCTAATTGCCTTCTTTCAAGCTGTGGAGCTGATCCTGGAATTTTAATTGAGAGCACAAATTGGCTAGGGAAATTAATAACTACAGATTTTATGGTAGCTTTTCAGTTATCTGGCTTGATTTTATTAGCATCTTTGATTGGAGCTTTAGCGCTACTTAGAGTAAGGATGAATAATGACTCTGAGTAATATATTAATAGTTTCTGCGGTAATATTTGTTATTGGGTTATTAGGGACAATATCAAAGAAAAGTACAGTGTTGGTCATAATGAGCATGGAATTAATGTTTAATGCTGCTGCCCTTTCTTTCGTGGCATTTTCTAGGTTTGCCCCTGGAGGACTTTTAGGTGTGGAGTCTGCCTCAAGAGTTCTGTCTGGGCAAGTAATGGCCATATTCATAATTGCGATAGGAGCAGCTGAAGCAGCATTAGCCCTTTCTTTGGTAATAGCAATTTATAGAGAAAAAAGTAGCATTGAAATCACTAATTCAATTGATATAAAGGAAGCCTAATGTGGGTTGATTATAAGCACCTAGATAATTTACTAACAGCAGAGATGTGGAAATCTTTATTAGAGGGAGAAGGTCTTCCAGCAAAAATTTTACCTGAAGGTGATATTTTAGACTGGAGAGAAACATCTAAATTTAGACTTCTTGTTCCTAAAGGTAGAGAGCATGTTGCTGATGAGATTTTAAGGAAATTATAATGACAAATAATGAATTAATTTGGATTATTTTTCTGCTCCCGTTGTCTTCATTTTTATTAAATGGAACCTTGCTAACTTTTACTAAATTTAATACTAGATCTGTCTCAGGCCCATTAAATGTATTAACTATTGGTTTTTCATTTTTAATTTGTTTGTTTGTTTTAATAAATGGAATTGGCTCCAGCTTTGATTATCAATCAGGTTCATTTCAATGGTTTTCTTTTGGTTTATTTGAAATAACAATGGGGATCTTGCTAGATCCGCTAACCTTAATAATGATAACTGTTGTTACTGGAATAAGTTTCCTTATTCAAATTTATTCATTAGCTTATATGGAGCACGATGATGGCTACTCTAGATATTTTACATATATGGCTTTATTTACAACATCGATGCTTGGATTGGTTTTTTCCAAAAATTTGATTCAAATGTTTATATTTTGGGAATTAGTAGGCGCAACCTCTTATCTATTAATTGGATTTTGGTTTAAAAAGCAGTCAGCTATAAAGGCGGCAAAAAAAGCCTTTTTAATGACAAGAATTGGCGATTTTGGTTTGATAATCGGAATACTATTAATTGCCAAGAAAGGCTCTCAGTATCTTGATATAACTCAATTTTATTTAGCAGTTCAAAATGGAATTTTTACTGCAGAAATTCTTACATTAATTGGATTGTTATTCGTTATAGGTGCAATTGGAAAATCTGCACAATTTCCTTTGCATAATTGGTTGCCAGATGCAATGGAAGGACCTACTCCTGTTTCTGCCCTATTGCATTCAGCAACAATGGTTACTGCTGGAGTATTCTTAATTGCTAGAATGTTCCCTCTAATTAGTGCGATAGAAATTGTTTCTTCAACAGTTGCTTATATTGGAGGATTTACACTTATCTTTGCAGCAACAATGGCTCTCGTTAGCAATGACATAAAGAGGGTGTTGGCTTACTCTTCAATCAGTCAGTTAGGTTATATGTTTTTAGCATTGGGCACAGGTGCTTATGGAGCAGCTATTCTTCATTTATTTACTCATGCTTGGTTTAAGGCATTGCTTTTTCTTGGCGCAGGTTCAGTTGGTCATGCCGTTCATACATTTGATATGACTAAAATGGGTGGATTAAAAGATCATATGAAAACTACCTATTGGACAATGATGCTAGCTGCAATTAGCTTGATCGGAATTTTCCCTTTTTCTGGTTTTTGGAGTAAAGATGAGGTTTTATTGGGAGTAAGCAAAGATTCTAACATTTTATTTTTTATGGGATTATTTGGAGTTATTTTAACTGGCTTCTACATGACCAGGATGATGATAATGACATTTTTTGGTGATTTTAAAGGAGGTGAGTCAGGGGTAGAGGAGAAATCATTGCATGAGAGCCCAAAATTCATGATTTACCCTATGATATTACTAGCCATACCATCAGTAATAATTGGATTTATTGTTAGTGCTCCAGTGGATTTAGGAGTAATAGATAAGCACTTGATGGTTTCGTTTCTTGATCATAATAAATTAGTTTTCCCTGATTATCATCATCATGAGATAAAATTTAATTTCTTGATAGCAATCGTGTCATCATTGCTTGCCTTTTCTGGAATAGCAATTGCTATTTTTACTTCTAAATCAAATATAAACTTTAAATTTATTAGAAAAATACTTGTTAATAAATATTATATGGATTATCTATATGAGGTAATTATTACTGAGAATTTGTTTTATAAAAGATTTATTAAATTATTGGATTTCATTGAAACTAATTTTGTAGATAAAGCAAGCCACTCACTAACAAGCTCTCTTAGATGGGTGTCAAATAAATTTGCAATAACTCAGAATGGACAATTACAGATTCAAAGCATTACGTTTTTTTTAAGTCTTTTAATCATTATTTCTGGTTATTTTTCATGGTTATTATTAGGAGGTAATTAGGTGCCCGGCGGTATATTGTCATTTTTAATATTTTTTCCGATTATTTCTGGTATTTTAATTGGAATTTTTTCTGAAAATAAATTTCTGAAAATTAATATAAAAAAAGCATCTTTACTGATTACAGGAATACAAATGATTTTGTCTATTTTAGTGTATTTCAGTTATGACAAGACTCTTGGAGGGTTTCAATTTATAGATTACTTTGATTCTTGGATACCTTTTGAAGCATTTACTGCAAGATATATTGTCGGGATTGATGGGTTGAGTGCACCTCTAATTTTACTTACAGGAATACTAGGATTTTGTGCTGTAATTGCTTCAATGAATATTAAGCTGAGACAAAAGGAATATTTTATGTGGTTACTAGTATTGCAAGGAGTTGTAACCGGAGTTTTTGCTTCATTGGATTTATTACTATTATTTGTATTTTGGGAAGCTGAATTAATACCAATGTATTTCCTTATATCTATTTGGGGCTCAGGAAGGGCGCATTATTCAGCAATGAAATTTTTGATTTTTACACTAACTTCTGGTGCATTGTTATTAATAGGAATTGTTTCGTTATATTTTGCAACAGGCACCTTTACTATGTTTGATATTGCTGAATTAGGACTAAATGGAATAGTTAATTCTAATTTTTCTATTGCTATTCCAGCGGTATTTTTATTCTTGGTATTTTTTATAGGATTTGCCATTAAACTTCCTTTGTTTCCTGTGCATAGTTGGCTTCCAGATGCTCATACTGATGCACCTACAGCTGGAAGTATTATGCTTGCAGGTGTTTTATTAAAAATGGGGGGTTATGGTTTACTAAGAATAAATGTGGATATATTCAACTATATTGATCCGTCTATATTGACTGATTTAGCACCTTATTTTGCGGTTATTGGTGCATTTAGTGTCATTTATGGAGCATTACTAACCATTCAGCAAACTGATCTAAAAAGGCTGATTGCTTTTAGTAGTGTGAGCCATATGGGTTATGTGGTATTAGGATTTTCATCATATGGAGCATTTGCATCTGTTGGCTCAACTGAAGGCTTAGGAGGCACTGCTTTGCAATTATTTACTCATGGAACAATTACTGGGTTAGCTTTCCTATTGGTTGGTCTAACTTATGAGAGGACTCATACTAGGTACATTCCGCATTTAGGAGGATTAGTTAATAAAATGCCTTTAATAACAACTTTTTTCGTAATTGCCGGATTTGCTAGCCTAGGTCTCCCTGGATTAAGTGGTTTTATTGCAGAATTAATGATATTTGTTGGTACATTTAAAATGGGTTCTCTTTGGGCAATTTCGACTATTGTTGCCGTCTTTGGTGTTGTGCTTGCTGCAGCTTACACCCTCTGGATGATTCAGAGGGCTTATTTTGGAGAAGGCGTAAAGGAAGATAGTCCAGTAGCAAAGATTTTTGACCAACTAGATGATTTAAATAAATTAGAATTATTGAGTGTGTTAATTCTTACAGCCTCAATTGTTTTGGTAGGTATATATCCTGCAATAATTACTGATGTATTAAATATTGGAGTGGGGGAAATATTTACTAGATGATCACTTTAAATGACATATTATTGCTGTCCCCTGAGATCTCTCTAGTAATAGGAGCTTTTGTGGTAATTATTGCTGATCTTTTTTCTTCAAAAAAAAATATTTCAGCAATTTTTACAATCATATTTTTAGCTATTTCTTCAATACTATCTTTAGCTCTAACTTCAAATTTAATTAGTTTTAATGACACTTCTGGGTCATCGATTATTAATGTACTTTCAATTGACAAATATTCACTTTTCTTAAAGTCATTGATTTTGATTTCCGGATTATCAATTAGCTTATGCGGATTAAATTTATTAAGTAAGGAGTTAAAATCTAAGGGAGAATTTTGGGCTCTTTTTCTAATTTCAATAACTGGAATGACACTTTTAACAAGTACTGCCGAAATGATAACTGCTTGGGTAGCTTTAGAGCTGACTTCTTTGCCAGTAATTGGAATGCTAGCTTTAAATCAAAAAAAATATTCACTAGAAGTGGCATTAAAATACCTTATTTTGAGTGCGACTAGCTCTGCAATTATATTAATGGGAATTGCATATATTTATGGTGTTTCAGGGTCTACATTTTTTAGCGAAATTTCAACTATTGAGACAGCCTTGACTGGAAAATTCTTTTTCAAAGAACCGTCAAATATTCTAATGCTTTTTGGAGTGCTGCTTCTTATTTCTGGAGCATCTTTCAAAATTGCATCATTCCCGTTTTTTTCATGGGTTCCAGATGTATACCAAGGCGCGCCTACAATTGTAACCATATATCTATCAGTAGTTAGTAAAATTGCCGGATTTTCCATAATAATTAGGATACTTTTTGATTCAATAAATAGCTCTATGATTAATGAATGGGCTTTATATCTATCGATTATGGCGGCAATTTCAATGACTTTTGGAAATATTATGGCTCTAAGACAAATCAACATTAAAAGATTATTTGCTTACAGCACAATAGCCCACGCAGGATATATTTTAATTGGATTAGCATCCAGTGAGCCAGAAAGTTTGAAATCTAGTAATTTTGCGGGTATACAGTCATCCGTATTTTATATTGCAGCTTATGCAATAACTAATCTGACTGCCTTCTTAAGCATACTTTCAATATCTAAAGAAGTTAATTCTTATAGCATAGAAAAATATAAAGGTATAGGAATTAAATTAAAATTCCAATCAATAATTTTAGCTATAGCATTAATTTCTTTACTGGGAATTCCGGCAACTATAGGCTTTATGGGCAAAGCTTTTATTTTTAGTTCTGCAATATCAAATAATTTGATGTGGTTGGCGCTTCTTGGAATTTTGAATTCAGTTATTTCAGCTTACTACTATATTAGAATTATAAAATTGATGTTTATAGATACTTCAGAAGACCAAGATCAAAAAAGTTATAGTTCAGACCTAAATACTAAGATTGTGACTTCTTTTGGAACAGTGTTAATTTTGATCCTTGGGTTGGCTCCAGCTATGTTATTAGGTATAGTTGAGGACGTTGTAAACATACTCCAATAATAATTTATGAAAAATGGATAAATTTTATAGTCCAAAAATAATAGCTATTTTGTTTAATCAAAAGTCAAAAGATGCCGAATCTTTAGCATTAGGGCTTAAGCAGAAATTGAAAGATGATTTTGAGGTTTTTTCGCAAAGCGCTGAATCTGCGCTTAATAATGGGTTAAATAACGAAGAAATAGATTTAATTATTTCTATTGGCGGAGATGGGACAGTGCTTAGGTGCGCTCATGTTCTTAATGGAAGTAATTGCCCAATATTAGGTATAAATTTAGGTAGATTAGGATTTTTATGCGAAATTGATTCCAATGATTTAGATCAAAAACTTTTACCTTATCTCAATGGCAACGGAGTTTTAGAAAAAAGATCTGTATTAAAGATAAGT
>JAYZIQ010000062.1:0-10815 GCA_036165455.1 Chloroflexota bacterium
CTCTTGGCATTGGGCGCCATTTTTAGCCATAACTCTTATATTTTTGATCTTATCAATTTATCAATTCAGAAAGAGAAACTTACTTTAAGTTACTCATTTCTTAGAGCCAGTATAGGGTCTAATCTTGATGCTCTAAATGCTGGATAAACTCCACTTACTAACCCTATGCCGAAAGAAACTGCAAAAGCTATAAGAATGCTCCAAGGCTGAATCACAGTTCTCACAGTAAATTCATCGAATGTAAATCTACCATCAAGTGAAAATGAAATTATCATGCCTAAAATAATACCTATAATGCCTCCCATAGAACTCAGAGTTAAAGCTTCCCAAACAAATTGTTTTATAATGTCTCCTTTAGTTGCTCCTACTGCCCTTCTAATTCCTATCTCTCTTGTTCTTTCTGTGACTGAAACTAACATTATATTCATAACTCCTATGCCACCTACTGCCAGAGAAATTCCTGCTATTCCACCAAGCAATAAAGATAAAATATTAGCAATTTCTCCTGCGGCTCCAATAAGATCTTTCTGGCTTTCAATAATAAAATCTGGCGAAGTAACTTTATGTTTATCAAGCAAAACTTGTGAAATAGATTCTTTAATTTCTAATTCATCTGCACCCTCTGCGGTTTGGATTATAATATTATTTACATTCGTTTCACCAGTTGGATTTTTAATAAAACTAATCCTAGCTTGAAGAGTTGATACCGGAATAAAAACTGCATTGTCATCATCTACTCCAACACCTGCGCCTCTCTCAGACGTAACTCCAACAACTCTAAAATTAAAAATTATTCTACCTCCCGCGATTGAAAGTCTTACGTTTTTCCCAACTGGAGAATCTTCTGGGAATAATTGTTCAGAAATTGTATGACCAAGCACCATATTAAGAGCTTTTTTTTCAACATCGTCTTCATCTATAAATCTACCTTCAGATAAATTTAAACCTCTCATAATAGAATACATGGACTCAGTGCCCACCACTTGAACACCCACATTATTAGAAGGAGTAATAGCTTGGGCTCCAAAATCTATCATTGAAGTTACATATACTACATCTGGAATTTGAGCTTCTATTATTGCTTCTCCGTCTTCTCTAGTAAGAGTTATAGCTGAACCTGCAGCACCTTTTTGCCCACTTTCATCTGATGACCCAGGTTCAATAAATATCAAATTTGTGCCTAACGCATTTAGTTCATCTATAACACCTTTTACTGCTCCCTGCCCTACAGACATCAGAATAATTACAGAGCTTACACCAATGATAATTCCTAGGGTAGTCAATAAACTTCTTAAGCCATTTGATGCAATGGCTCTTAACGAAATCAATATTAAATCCTTAAAATTCATTTGTTCAATTTATCGCTTTTTATTTCTCCGTCACTAATCAAAATTGTTCTATCAGTGTAATCTGCTACCTCAGATTCATGGGTTACTACTATTACTGAAATTTTCTCTTTCTTTACAAGGTTTTTTAAAACAGACATAACTTCTTTTCCTGTTTTTATATCAAGCGCTCCAGTAGGCTCATCTGCCAAAACTACTTTTGGTTTAACTACCAAAGACCTAGCTATTGATACTCTTTGTTGTTGGCCTCCACTTAATTGGTTGGGTTTAAAATCAATCCTGTCAATAAGTCCCACCATATCTAATGCTTTTGCCGCTTTTAATCTTCTATCTTCAACATTTTGATAAATTAGAGGCAACTCTACTTGCTCTAAAGCTGTCAGTCTTGGAAGAAGGTTATAGCTTTGAAAAACAAATCCAAATAGCAATCCTCTTAACGCAGATCTTTGGTCATCATTAAGATCTGAAACATTGCTATCTTGTATAAAATAATCTCCTGAAGTTGGGTTATCTAGACATCCTAAAATATTCATTAATGTTGTTTTTCCTGACCCAGACTGACCCATAATAGATACAAACTCACCTTGATTAATATCTAAATTTATCGATTTTAAAGCATGGACATTTTCGGCTTCAGTTTCGTATATTTTATCTACGTTCTTTAATTGAATCATTATTTACCTGCGTTACCCCTAAAACCTCCTCCTCCAGGTGGTCTCGGAGGGCGCTGAGAGTTTTTGCTGTCGTCTTTAAAGTCGTCTATTAAAGATTCATCAGGCTTATCTGCAGAAACTTGATATTCAATTATTATCAAATCTCCTGCATTAACTCCCTCTGTTATAGAAGTCCTAATTCCATCTGACTCTCCAGTTACAATCTTAACTTCTATCTCTTCTTCACCTTGCACCTTTTTTACATAGTTTTCTTTGCCTTTTCTGATAATTGATTTCGAAGGAACCATAATTAAATCTTCTTTTAAATCTTTTAAGAGAATTACATTGGCTCCCATTCCAGCAGTAGGCATTTTGGAAGGGGCAAATTGCTCAATTACGCCTAACATAGAATTTGATCCTAATCCTCCCCTTGCTGATTCAGGCATACAGCCTGATTTCATAACTTTTTGGATGGTTTCAGGAGAAATATTATTTATATCAAAATCATCTCCTAATTGTTCTCTAATACATTCTAAATCTAAGTTTGACGGATCCATTCTTGATGGCCTTGAAGAGTTATTTTGAGGAGAAATAAAACTAGCCAGTTCCGAAGATCCTGCTATTCCTGATGCATATCTAGCCAACTCAGGAAGTGCAGCAGCTATATCTCTAGTTTTTAATATTTCCGCTTCTACAGGATATGAAACAATACCCTGGTTTATATTTGGAATTATGCTTACATTAGAGATTTTCACAACGTATGATTGGTCAGGCAAAGAGTCAAATAATGCTATTCCGTATAAACCTTCTTGTATCCCCTCAACGTCTGATTCAGATATTGCTAGATCAACTGATATAGAAGTGATATCACTAATTACTCCAAGGAGAGTATTAGCAGATACTTTATCTCCCACGGAAACATTAATAGAGCCAATAACTCCATCTCGCGGAGATTTTACTTCCAAAGAATCTAAAATTTCTTGGTTCTCTTGGACAGATAATTCGGCAGAATATACAGCCTGTTTTTGCTTATCTATTTGAAATTCTGAAGCTCCTAAAAGTATATCTTTTTCTGACTGGACAGCAGAATCTAAGGAAGCTTGAGAAGATAAAATAGATATTTTGGCAGTATCTATTGCTAATTGAGCCTGTAATATATCTCTCTCAGAAGGGTTAAGTAATGAATTCAAGGTGGTTTGGGCAGTCTGCAAATTACTATTGGCAGTCAAAACTGAGGATTCTGAAGTCTGTAAATTACTATTAGCATTTTCTAAACTGCTCAAAGAATTAGTATATGTAGAGTTAGCTAAAAGCAGAGCCTTAGTAGTTGTGATTCTTGCAGTTGTAGGGTCATTTTCACTCTTTATATCATCTAATAATCTGGATCTGTTTGCTTCAGATAAAGGCAAATCAGTTGTTGAACAAACTGGCGCCTTCTCGTCTGCAAAAGGAGGGTCAGTCAATAAAGTATCACAGTAAGACTTTTGAGAATTTAAAAGTTCTACATACGCATTATCAATAGCATTTTGAGCGGATACTATGGAACTTTTTGCTGATACTACGCTTGCCTCTGCGGATACTATGGAACTTTTTGCTGATACTAGGCTTGCCTCTGCGGAATTAACTTGAGATAAGTCAGGTGTAATTAATTTATCTAGGGTGATTTCAGCATTTTTAAGTTGCTGCTTAGAAGATTCTAATTGTTGCTCAGCATTTATTTTTGACTGACTTGCGTTGAGCTTTTCAGAATCTGTGGGGCTATTTAACAATTCATTGAGTGTAATTTGCGCTTGGTTCAAATTAGATTTAGATATTTCTAAATTTCTTGTGGCTGTATCCTTATTAAAAGTGATAATAACTTCATCTTTTTTTACTTCATCTCCTGCTGAAAACTTAACTTCATTCACTTCTCCTGTTGAATCAGAGTATAAATTTGATTGAGCTCCTGCTTTAGCAGTGCCAGATGAAGTTAGAGTGTTTGCCATATTTCCTATTTCAGCAACTACAATTTCTTTTTCTGTCTTAATTTCTTTTTCAGACGAATCAAATAAAGAAAATAAATCAAAATAAAAAGCAGATATTAATAATAATATTCCAAAAATTACGCTAGATGTTATATAAGGAAATTTTTTCTTTCTGGAAGCTAAAAGATCTTCTATCTTTGTTTCAGATTTAGATGGCATTTATTTATCCTTTTAGGTTAATTGATAAAAATAAAGAGTAAATTTGTTTAAATTATATTCACAATATAATGGTATTTTAACATTCAATTAATCTAAAATGTGTAGAAAATATGTTAATTTTTTGTAATTTATGAGTAATTGGGAATCTTTAAAAAAGTTTGTACATGAAGTTAAAGCTCCTTCCATATTGAGAAGCATCTATGATCTTTTTGTTGATTCTTTAAAAAAGTTTGCAAAAGATGATGGAACTTATCTTGCTGCAGGTATGTCTTACTATATCTTCTTCTCTGTATTCCCATTTATATTAGGACTATTAGCTTTTCTGGGTATATTTTTTGGTCATGAGAAAGCAGTAGAGCTAGTCAAGGATGTTCTTGAGAGGCATTTACCTGGAATAGCAGATAGTCCAATAATATATGATAATTTGCAGACAATTGACTTCAACAGAGGTTTAGTTGGAGCCCTTGCTGTTATCGGATTACTTTGGACAGGAAGTGCAGTCTTTGGAGCATTATCTAGAATGATGAACAGGATATGGAAAATTTCAGATAATAGATCCTTATTAAGAAGAAAAGTGACAGATATGATTTATACGATAAGCATTGGGCTTGTCCTTTCAACAAACATACTTATAGAAACTATCTATGCAATTGTCGGAAAGAGGGTTGGTATAGAATCCGCGGGAGTAGATCAAACTAATCTAATTGAAAATATTTGGACTTTTACTACAATTCATCTACTGCCTCCCCTGCTTAGTCTTGGGGTGTTCGCTTTTATTTATAACGCAATTCCTCAAAAATCTATCAAATTTAAACAATCACTTCTTGCTGCAATATTAGGAACTATGATCTTTGAGTTCACAAAAACACTTTTTGTTATATATATATCTAGATTCGGTAATTTTGATATGGTGTACGGGACAATTTCTGCAGTAATAATCTTGCTATTATTTAGCTATATTTCTTCAATAATTGTTGTGTTCTTTGCAGAGGTTAGTAATGTTTTCTCTACTATGAGAGACATAGGAAGATTTAGTCTGAGCAAAGAAATAATTATTGTTAAAGGCGGATTAAAGTCTTTTAAACTGCCGAATAATTAATTAAATGATATTTAACATATAATAGGTTTTTGATTAATTAAAAAAAAGAATCATATGATAAAGAACACATTTTTTGGCCAATTAGGTAAATATGCATTTACACAAATAACTCGGAATAAATTAACAACATTTATTTCATCATTCTTATTAATTGTTTCTGGGTTTCTAGATGCTATAGGCCTTTCTTTAATTGTTCCAACTGTTAATGTTTTAGTTTTGAAAGATGGTCAAAGTTCAGCAGGCAGATTCGGAGAAATAATTAAAGATGCCTTTGATTTATTAGGAATACCATATTCTTTAAGATTCTTTTTACTTGCGATAGCAGCGATAATGCTTTTAAGAAGTATATTTATTTTTTTACAAGGTAGTTATTGCGGAATTATAAGAGCAAATTACATACTAAATTTAAGGATTAAGTATCTTAATAAACTTAAAAAATCATCATGGAAATACTTAAAGTCACAACCACAATCTAAACTACTTAATATCATCACTCTTGAGATTCAAAGGGCAGGCTCAAGCTTTCTCAATCTACAGCAATCTATAGCTAGCGCAGGGACACTATTAATTTACCTAATCTTTTTATTTTTAATTTCTACTTACATGGCAATATTTGCTATATTAAGTGCAATTTTCCTAACTTTACTATTTTCAATTTTATTAAGAATAGCCAGAAAAATAGGTGAAAAGGAAAGCGGTAGCGGAAATCTATTCTATAAAAAAATTACTGAGTCTATAACTTTGTCAAAATATCTTAGGGCTCACGGGAAAGAAGATATGATGAGAGAAGAGATTGATTATTCAATGTCTAATTTAAGAGGAGTTCACGTTAGAGCAGGCATAAATAATGCTGTCTTCATGGCAACATATGAATATGCTTTTATTGGTTTTATTTCTCTAGGATTGTTAATAGGGAGTCAGTATTTAAATCTAGATGGATCCCAATTAGCACTTATAAGTTTAGTTTTTTATAGACTTTTTCAAAAGACAAAAGGTATTCAGCAGCACCTACAGTTTATGAGCAGAAATATACCTGCAACAATAAATATAGATCAAGAATTTAGTAAAATTAAAATTAATTCTCAAATATGGGGCGATAAAGAATTTATTAGCATTAATAATTCAATAAAATTAAGTAATCTATCATTAAGATGGGATAAAAAAATACTTTTAGAGAAAGTTAATCTAAAAATAGAATCAGGTACAATCAATATAATAGTTGGTCCTTCAGGAGAAGGGAAAACAACTTTAATAGACTCTATAGCTGGAATCATCAAACCACAAAACGGAACAATTAAATTTGATGACATTGAAATATCAGAATTCTCTGAAAAAAGTTTTAAGTCTAAGATTGCTTACATTGATCAAAATGCCACATTATTTAATGAATCTATAATAGATAATATTTCTTGGGGCAATGAAAAGGTTTCAAAAAATAAAATTTATAAGATCGCTAAAGATCTAGATATGCATGATAAGATAAAATCCTTAAAAAATGGATATAATACTGTCGTGGGAGATAGAGGGGCAAATCTATCAGGTGGAGAGGCTCAAAGAATAATTATTATAAGAGCATTAATTAAAAATCCTAATATATTAATTTTAGATGAGGCTATAAATCAACTTGACAGTAAGTCTAAAAAGCCAATTATAAAAACTTTGAAAATGTTAAAAGATGATATGACAATTTTCATAATTTCTCACTCAGAAGACACAATAAATTTAGCAGATAATATTTTTGAAGTTTCAAATAATTCAATAAAAAAATTAAATAAAAATAAAAACTGGATAAATTACTTCAAATCATAATGAGCCGTTAATTTAATCTGTTAAGAATCATTAAAAGCAAAATATACTCTTCATTTTTACCATTTAAAATTAAAGAATAATTTACAGTCTCTATTAAGAATCTTGATGGTGCCGATGGCGAGAGTCGAACTCGCACGCCCTAAGGCAAAGGATTTTAAGTCCTTCGTGTCTACCATTCCACCACCTCGGCTAATTTATTGGAGGCGACGGGCGGATTCGAACCGCCGAATAGAGGTTTTGCAGACCTCGGCCTTAGACCACTTGGCTACGTCGCCATAAAAGATAATCAGTTTAATTTATTGAAAAGGAAACGTAAAATAAATCTCTAGCATAGATTTATAAATCAAAGAATAATACATCTTTATAAAAATAGAATTAAACAATAATTTCCAATTATTTTGGTGCCGAGGGCGAGGCTCGAACTCGCACGCCATTTCTGGCACAGCGCCCTCAACGCTGCTTGTCTACCAATTCCAACACCTCGGCTAATTTAGGTGGCAGGAGCGGGAGGATTCGAACCCCCGACCTAAGGTTTTGGAGACCTTCGCTCTACCAACTGAGCTACGCTCCTAAATTAATTCGGTGTTAATAAACTTTAAATAGAAAAGCATATTCTATCAACTTGATTAAATAATAATCAACAAAAAAAAAGGAGCGGCCTTCAACCGCTCCTTTAAAATTATATTATTTTCTATAAAGCCTTTTTGCCCTTTTCATTTGTTCTTATTCTTACAGCTTCCTCAATTTTGGATATAAAAATTTTACCATCACCAATAGATCCTTCTCCAGATTTGGCGCCACTAATTAATATATTTACTACCTTATCCTTAAGCTCGTCTGAGACTACTGTAGTAATCAAAGTTTTAGGTATAGCTGCTCTAGTTATAGAAGAGGTTCCTCTACCAGTTAAAACCTCAACCCCTTTTTGATTTCCTTTACCAGTTACATTTGTCATGTAATAACCTCCAACACCAGCTTCCTCAAGAAGCTCGCCAATTGAACTTGCCATTTCAGGTCTTATTACTGCTTCTATTTTTAACATATTTTGTTCTCCTTTTTTTATTCATACTAGGGGCGGCGTAGTGCCGCCCCTATTGTAAGAAAGAAATTTTGTTTTTAATAAGATGGATATTATTATCAAACTTATTTCATTTCTTATATTATTACTTAATCAGCACCATCAGCAATATATCCACGTTCACCATGAATATTTACGTCTAGTCCACCTAATTCTGTCTCTTCAATCTCTTGCAATCCTAAGCCAGGAATAATATCTAGAATTTTAAGAATAATAAATGTTACAACTGCTGAGTAAGCAAATGTAGCTAAAATACCTACTAATTGCTCCAATACAATTGTTCCATTTCCTTCAATCAAGCCTTTTACTCCACCAATGGCTTCTGCAGCGAACACTCCTGTCATCAATGCCCCCCAAGCACCTCCTACTCCATGCACGCCAAATACAACTAAAGCATCATCAATTCCAGATTTTTCCATTGCCATAGCAGATAAATAGCAAACTATACTGACAGTTAAACCAATCATCAATGCTCCGCCAACATCAACCCAACCACAGGCAGGAGTTATGGCTACAAGCCCAGCTACAGCACCCGTGGCTGCACCTACTGCACTCATTTTTCCTGTATGAAGCCCGCTAATTACAAGCCAAGTTAGAGCTGCCATTGCAGCAGCAGTATTAGTAGTTAAAAATGCGTTTGCAGCTATTCCATCTGCAGCTAATTCACTACCTGCGTTAAATCCGAACCATCCGAACCATAGTAAAGATGCCCCCAAAATAACATAAGGTACGTTATGAGCAACAATAGTTCCTGCTGCTCCCCCTCTTCTTTTCCCTACCAACCATGCTGCAACTAATGCAGCTGCACCTGCGTTTAGATGTACCACTGTTCCACCAGCAAAATCTAGAGCTCCTTGATCCCCAAATACTCCTTGGCTTATCCAGCCTCCACCCCATACCCAATGGCATATAGGAGCGTAAACTAAAGTTACCCACAAAGTTATAAAGATCAAATAAGTAGAAAATTTAAATCGTTCTACAAATGCACCAGTAATTAAAGCAGGTGTAATTATTGCAAACATACCTTGGAAAATCACAAACATAATATCTGCAGCAGGATCAGTTGAAGTCATGTTAATGCCATTTAACAGCACATAACTAAAATCCCCTATAAAAGCATTTCCTTCACCAAAAGCAAGGCTATACCCCCATAATACCCATATAACAGGCATAAGAGCCATTGCAGCAAAAGAGTACATCATAGTGCTAACAACATTTTTAGCCCTTACAAGTCCTCCGTAAAAAAAAGCTAGTCCTGGTGTCATAAGCAACACCAAAGCGGAAGCGACCATCATCCAGGCCATACCTCCAGAATCAAATTCAGGCATAATAATATCCTTTCTATAAATTTATCTTAAGTGAATAACTTATTGTTTTTTAGAAAGAAAATGTTTCTTGAAATTAAAAAAATGTTACTAAAATGTTACATTAATCTTATTTTTTAACGTAAATATTAATTATTTACTTTTTTCTTTACGAAATAAGCAAATAAAAGTAGTATTATACTACTAAGTTCGAACCCCATTGAGCCACCATTGCAACTTCCCAATGCCCCATTATTTAATTCTGAAGTTGAAGTTTCATTTTTTCTATCGATTATTCCAAGGTCTTTTTTCCATTGAATTTCAAGATCATCTAAAGAAACCCCAAAAGAAGAAATAAAGCTATCTTCTATTGATTTTTTATTAGAAATTTCATTCATTAGCTTAATCATAGAATCTTCAGGAAAGTTATTTATTAAAAATTCAACAAAAGATTTAGATTGTCCGTACGCAACTAAAGTTAAATTAGGATTTCCTGGAAATCTATTCAATGAGCTGAAAGGAAATAGTCTGTCTGTATCAATAGCCCATTCTAAATACCTATCATAACCTTGGCTTGGCTCTATGTTTCCAAATTCAGCCAAACCTTCATTGAGCCATAATGGAACACCTAAATATGAAGATTTAGTAGCTCTTGCTACAATCAAGTGAGTGATTTCATGAGTTGATACTCCTAACGCAGACCTAGACCCTCCATCAACTAATACAATATTTTCAGTAGCAAATGCTTGCCCTTCAGTAATTAATGAATTTGCCTGAGTTTCACTTTTTTTTACAACAACATCAAACATCTCAGAATAATTGTTATACATAATTACTGATATTTTTTCATTTTTTTCGACCCCTAATAATTTTGAAATTTTATATACAGAATCTTCGCATGCTTTAAGCATTTTTTTTGCTCTTCTGGAAACTGGGCCGTGATAATAAATTGTTACTATCTCTCCTTCAACTTTCTCCCATTCAAACCTAGAGTCTAAAAATACATGCTCTTTTCTTTCAGTTATATAAGAGGTCCCATCTTTAAAAAATATTTCAAAAAAATAAGTTATTTTGCTTCCAGGAGGAATATACCTTGCGGCCTGCTGAGTTGAAAAAAAATATTTCAAGGGTTCATTGGCCGTAAAATTATCTAAATCTAAGTATTCATACTGAAAAGATTTTCTGCCTTTTACCTTAAATTTAACTTGAATATCCTCAATGCTTTCTATATTCAATAAATCAATGCTAAATTCTATTCCTTTAGGAATAAGAGATTTCGCTGCATCATTTTTAATGATACTTTGGTCTGCACTTATATAATTTGCATAAATAATAAAAATTAA
>JAYZIQ010000063.1:0-8402 GCA_036165455.1 Chloroflexota bacterium
TTGAAAATAATATCTTTAAATCTATGGGCGAAATGAGGAGGATGAGTAGCCAAGGTGCTTTATACATAAATGGTGAGAGAGTAACTGAAATTTCTAATGACATTAATGAATCTTATTTAATCAAGAAAAAAATAATGATAATTAAAAAAGGATCTAAAGAATTTTTTATCTTAAAATTTTCTTAAATTACCTCATTAATTGCTTTAGCAATATATTTAGAATTATGGGTAGTTATCCCAGCAATATTTATCCTTCCGGAATTAACGATATGTATTGAGTAGTTTTTTTTGAGTACATCAACTTGCTCTTTACTTAGTCCAGTATAACTAAACATACCTTTCTGTCTTTCTATAAATGAAAAATCTCTACTAGATCCTTCATTTTTTAGTTCTTTCACTAATAAAGATCTCATATTTCTTATTCTAGCTCTTATATTACCTAAGTCTTCTTCCCACTTATCTCTTAAAGAATTGTGACTCAAAATGAATTTGACTATCTCAGAGCCATGAGCTGGAGGATTTGAATAATTTGACCTAGCTGTTTTCTTCATATGGCTTAAAACAGGAGTGTAATTAGATTCGAATTTTGAATTATAAATTAAACAGCCAACTCTTTCACTATACAAACCAAAATTTTTTGAATAGGACGTACAAATAATTAAATTATCTAGTCTCCTTAACATTTTTCTTGGGCCAGCAGCATCATCATCTAAACCATCTGCTAATCCTTGATAAGCAAAATCACAGATTACTAATAAATTATTACTCTTTGCTATATCAGAAACTTCATCCCACTGCTCACCTTTTAAATCTTCTCCTGTCGGATTATGACAACAGCCATGCATTACTAATACATCACCTTTAGGCATCTTCTTTATAGTAGAAATTAAATTCTCAAAATCAATTGAATTTGATTCATTATTAAAATAAGGATAAGTATCAACGTTAAATCCAGATGACTCGAATATAGGTTTGTGATTAGGCCAGCTTGGATTACTTATCCAAACTTTTGATTTAGGAGAAAATTGAAATAAAAAATCAGAAGCAAGTCTTAATGCTCCAGTCCCTCCAGGAGTATTGAGCCCAAAACTAGTTTTATTTATTTCAGAGAATATAGCCTCGCCTGAAACTAATTGAATTGATTTTTCAGTAAATTCCTTGTCCCCATCTATGGGTTTATAGGTTTTGCTAAGATTTTGGCTTAAAATTTCTTTTTCAGCTTCAGTCACAGAAGGAAAAGTTGGGGTATTCCCGTCATTATCCTGATAAACACCCACCGAAAGATTAATCTTTTTCGGATTTAAGTCGCTCTTAAACTCTTCAGTCAATCCAAGTATGGGGTCTTTTTCAGCTTCACTTATATTATTAAATATCATTTAAGTATTGTATAACCAATCCTGTAGGAAGTTTAGGGTAAAATAAAGTCGACTTTGGAGGAAGCAATTTGCCTCTAGAAACCATATCAATAAAGTAATTCTTTGATAACGCATTCATGAAAAAACATAATTGAAGATCATTTGAATCTAACTTCCTTTTCATTTCTTCTGAGTCATGTTCGTATCTAATATGATTAATAATCTCATCTGGGGATAATACAGATTCTATAGCGGCATGGAGGGCCTCATAAGTTGAATTAAGGTTTTCTTTGAGAGAGAGGGCCGTCGAATTATTATTATTTACCATTATTATTTTATCTTCATCGGAATAATTAGATTCATAAAAAGATTCTTCCCACTTTACGTCTGAAAATATAAAAAATTGTTGTAGTTTTCTATTTAATAAATCAAGTTTTTCATCATTTAATCCAGAAAATGCCCTATGGTAACCCAGAAGCAATAAACCTTCATCATTCATGGAGATTAAATTCATCATTCTTTTTGAACCCTTTTTACCAATTAATTTCTTATATTCTAATGCCGTTTCATATCTATGATGCCCATCAGCTATATATATATTTTCACCATCAAATAAATTAGTTAAAAAGGATATCTTATCTTCGTCATCTATAATCCATATTTTAAATTCATGCATGTTAGGAATTAAACCTTTAAATTCAGGGTCAGAAGAAGTCTCTTCTATAAGAAAATTAATCAAACTCTTATCTTTATCTTCTATTGCACTCATGATTGGACTAAAATTTGCATTTGTTGTTTTCATTAATTGGAATCTGTCGTGCTTTTGCTTTTTTCTTGTCTTCTCGTGAGGCAGCACAACTTTTTCTTCATAATCATAAAGATCAACACTAGAAATTAGCGATCTCCTTTTTTTATAGTTACCCAAGACTTCAAATGATTCTTCTAAGATAAAAAAGCAAGGCTGATCACTCTGAATTAGGGTTCCATTCTTTAACCAGCCATTAAATAAATCCGATGCGCGAGTATATTTATTTTCTTTTTCATTATCTGATCCTTCAATTCTTCCATTTTCAAGCCTAATAACGTTATATTCTGACAGGTCATATAGTTCTTTCTTTAAACCTTCACTAATAACATCAAATGGAGGGCACAAAAAATCTCCTAATTGGTTTTTCATGCTCTTATTAAACATAATTCCTCTGAAAGGAAAAACTCTAGCCATTCATTGCCTCTTTCGCATTAAGTTATAGGATTATAATATTGTTTTATCATGGAAAATTTTATAGATCCAAAAAATATTAAACAAAAGATATATGATTTAAGAGAGAAACTAAACACTTCTAGTCATAAATACTATGTTCTTGATCAACCTGATATCACAGATCAGGAGTATGACTATATGATGAGGGAACTTATAAACCTCGAGAAAAATAACCCTGAGTTAATAACGACAGACTCCCCTACTCAAAGAATTGGCACCAATCCATCTAGTACTTTTGAGCAGGTAATTCATCAAAATGAAATGCTAAGCTTATCCAATGTTTTTAATTTTGAGGAGCTGACTGAGTGGAAAGAAAGATGTGAAAAACAATCTAATAAAATAATTAGTGAATTCATATTGGAAGAAAAGATTGACGGGCTTGCTATTTCACTAACTTATATTTCTGGAATTTTAACTATTGGAGCAACTAGAGGAAATGGCAAAGAAGGAGAAAATATAACTGAGAATCTAAAAACTATAAGATCTATACCCATAAAACTTTTAGGTAAAGATTATCCGGAAAATATAGAAATCAGAGGGGAAGTTTTCTTTCCAAAAAGTCAATTCAATGAATTTAATGATGAGAGAGAAGACAAAGGAGAGGCTATATATAGCAATACAAGAAATGCTGCATCTGGAGCACTTAGGCAATTAGACCCTAAAGAAACTGCGAAAAGACCTCTAGATGCTTTCTTTTATTCTATTGGTGACCCTCAAGGGGCATCGATAGAAACGCAAAAAGGAATATTGGATAAATTGGCCTCGTGGGGATTTAAAACAAATCCAAGTACTCTATTTATAGATGAATTAGAACAAGTTAAGCCAGTAATTGAAGATAAGATTCAATATAGAAACAACCTTGATTATTCAATAGATGGGCTCGTAATTAAAGTAAATAGTATTCACGATCAAACTATATTAGGAAGCACCTCTAAAGACCCTAGATGGGCTACAGCAATTAAATTTCCATCCACTCAAGCTGTAACTAAGTTAAATGATATAAAAGTTAGCTTAGGCAGAACGGGGGTCGCTACTCCTTATGCTGTATTAGAGCCAGTAAATCTTGAAGGAGTAACAATAAAATCAGCCTCTTTGCACAACCTAGACTATATCAGATCTAAAGATATTAGAGTTGGAGATTTGGTTGTAATAGAAAGAGCCGGAGACGTAATCCCGAAAGTAGTGAAAACTGCAGAAAATAACCAGAGAGGTACTAACTCATACGAATTTAATATGCCTAATAGTTGCCCAACATGCAACTCTCAATTAGTGAAGAACGAAAACGACCCTTTCACTAGATGCATAAATTCTGAATGCCCAGACCAAATAAAGAGACTGCTTGAGCACTATTGCTCTAAGTCTTGTGTTGACATAGAAGGTTTAGGTGAAGGGATTATTAAACAATTATTTGATATTCAGATAATCAGGTCTATTACAGATATATATAAAATTAAGCATGAAGATTTAGAGGGCTTGGAAGGATTTGGAGAAAAAAGTATCAATAACCTAATAAACTCCATAGAAAACTCAAAATCTCAACCATTGAGCAGAATAATCCATGGACTAGGAATTCCTCATGTGGGAATAGAAATTTCTGAATTATTAGTGGCAAATTTTGGTTCACTAGATTCGATTTTTTCTTCTACTGACGAATCTCTTCAGGATATTGATGGAATTGGCCCCAAAATTTCTAATAGCTTAAATGATTGGATTAGCGTCCAAAAAAATAGAGACCTAATAGATGAGTTAAAGAATATTGGTTTAAGTTTAGAAAATTCAAATGAAGAAAATCTAAACTATACATTATCAGGTGAGAATATTTGTGTTACGGGGCAACTAAGCAATTATAGCCGCCAAGGCATAAAAGATTTAATAAAATCATTGGGAGGAAAATTCCAATCAACAGTTACTTCAAATACAAACTATTTAATTGCTGGAGAAAATGGTGGCTCTAAAATCAAAAAAGCTCAAGACTTAAACATAAGAATTATAGATGAAGAAAAATTTATACAAATTATTAATGGAAAAGAGACGAGTCTATGAAGGATGAAAGATGGCTTATTGTTGGGTTAGGAAACCCAGAAACAAAATATGAGCATAACAGACATAATGTAGGCTATAAATTAGTCGACTATTTATTAGAAAAGAATGAAACAGAAAAAATAAAAAATAAATATAGCCAACTAAATAAATTAACCAAAGAAGACAAATTAATTTACTTTGCAAAACCTTTTTTTTATATAAATGAATCAGGAATTCCAGTAAAGAAATTATTAAATGAATTAAGTATAGATATAAAAAATATATTAATAATTATGGATGACATGAATCTAGATATAGGCAATATTAGAATCAGAGAAAAGGGTAAAGATGGGGGGCATAACGGATTGAAGTCAATTGAATATTATCTTGGCACTAATGAATATCCAAGATTGAGGATTGGAATAGGAAGTCCAAATAACAAGAAAGATCATGTTAATTATGTTTTAGGAGATTTTAATCTTTCAGAGCAAAAAATAATTGAAAAAGTTTTTGATTCTACTGAAAAAGCTATACATGAAATTATTGAGAATGGATTTAGCTCAGCAATGGGGAAATTTAACCAATAATATCAAATTTTGTATATTCTCTTAAAACCTCTGGTATCTCTACTTCGCCATTAGAATTCAAGTAGTTTTCTAAAATAGCTATAATTATTCTTGGTATTGCCATGCCAGAACCATTTAAGGTGTGAGGTAATTTAATTTTAGAATCTAGGGGATCTCTGAACCTAGTATTTGTTCTTCTAGCCTGAAAATCAGTACAAGTAGAAATTGATGAAACTTCCAGCCATTCCTCACAACCAGGTGACCAGACCTCAATATCATAGGTTTTTGCAGATTGGAATCCTAAATCTCCTGAGCATAATTCAACTATTCGGTAAGTAAATCCTAGCTCTTCACAAAGGTTACAAACTTCATTCACCATTTCATTAAATGCAGCAAGAGAATTCTGTGGATTCTCAAACCTATATAATTCTACTTTCTCGAATTGATGCACTCTTTTTATACCTCTAGTATCTCTTCCCGCGGAACTCTTTTCATCTCTAAAGCATGGAGTGTGAGTAACGTATTTCAATGGTAAATCTTGCTCAATAATTTCACCATAGAAAAGACTATTAATCGATACTTCTCCTGTAGGAATTAGCCATAAATCATTCTTGCTATCTGAAAATAATGTATCTTCAAACTTAGGCAAGTTACCTGAGCCAATCATGGTTTTTTTGTTCACTAAGAATGGTGGAGCTACTTCAGTATACCCATTAATAAATACATGGTTATTGAGCATCCACTGAACTAGAGCGCGTTGCAGCATTGCCCCTTTTCCAGAAAGAACATACCATCTCGCACCAGTCAATTTTGCCCCTCTCTCCATATCTATAATTTTAAATTTTTCTCCAAGATCCCAATGAGGGATGGTTTTATCTCTTTTTTTATCCTGATTAAATACTTCTATAACCTTATTATCCTCTTCTGATTTTCCTGCAAGCGTCTCATCTAGAGGCAAATTTGGGACTTCCAGTAAAATATCACTAATCTTATTCTCAATAGATTTTAATCTTTCACTTTTCTTTGAAAGCTCAAGGCCAAAGCTTTTCATTTTTTGAATTAAATCTTTTGAAGGCTTCCCTTTAGATTGGCCAATTTCTTTGCTTGCTTTATTTCTAATGGAACTTATTTCCTCTGTTTTTAGTATTAATTTTTTTCTTTCTTGGAAAAGTTCTTCTAATAAATCAAAATCCAACTCTTCTCCCATAGAAGTTAATTTTTTCTCTACAGATTTCTTATTTTCAATTATGAACTTTATATCTAGCATTGCTCTATTCTAATGATTTAAGTTGAGGAAATAATACAACATCTCTAATTGTAATTTTTTTTGTTATCAACATAACTAATCTATCTATTCCTAGCCCAAGACCTCCAGTAGGAGGCATCCCATGCTCAACTGCAATAAGAAAATCTTCTTCTAATCTATCCAACTCATCATCATTAAATTTTTTTCTTAAAGACTCCTGCTCTTCAAATCGATTTCTTTGATCGATAGGATCATTTAATTCAGTAAAAGCATTTGCCAGCTCAGAACCCATTACGAAAGCCTCAAACCTTTCCACTACATCACTATTTCTGTCCTTTCTTTTAGCTAATGGAGACATTTCTACAGGATAATCGACTAGAAAAGTTGGCTGCTTCAGATTGGGCTCAACTTTATCAGATATTATTTTGTCTATCATTGTTGCCCATGAAGAATTAGGCTCCACATGTATACCTGAATTCTTCATTTGATTAGAAAGTTCTGTCTCATCCTTAATAGATATAAAATCAATGCCTGAAAAGTCTTTTATAGCTTGCTGTAAGTCAAGCCTTTTCCATGGAGGCTTAAGATCTATAACTCCAATTGCTTCCCCATAATCAATTTCAAAAGATCCATTAACTTTAAAAGCGGCTCCTGAAACTAATTGCTCTACAAGCTCCATTATCGTATTGTAATCAACGAATGCTTCATAGCTTTCGATAGTAGTAAATTCAGGATTATGACTATGATCAATACCTTCATTCCTAAATACTCTCCCAAGTTCATAAACCTTCTCTAAACCACCTACAATTAATTTCTTTAAATTTAATTCAGTAGCTATCCTAAGGTATAAATCTTTATTTAAACTATTGTGCTTAGTAGAAAAAGGTCTAGCGTTAGCCCCTGCAGGAATATCTACTAAAACAGGAGTTTCAACTTCTATATATCCTTTCTCATTCATGAAATTTCTTATAAAAGATACAATTTCAGCTCTTTTTATAGCTGTATTAAAAGAATCTTCACTAGAAATAAGATCTAAATATCTTTGCCTGTATCTTTTTTCAACATCTTTAAGTCCAGACCATTTATCAGGAAGCGGCCTCATAGCCTTAGACAGCATGGCTAAGTCAGATAACTCTATAGAAGGCTCTCCCCTTCTTGTTCTAAATATCTTCCCTGAAAAACCAACTATATCTCCTATATCTATAAGCTTTACAAGTTCAAATTTATCTAATAAAAGATCCAGTTTAGCTGCTACCTGTATTGCCCCATCTCTATCCTTAACATCCATAAATATCATCTTTCCCTGCCCTCTTATTCCGACTACCCTTCCTGCAATCTTTACGTCTTCTAAGTCAGATTCTTTAAGTGATTCATTTTCAAATCCCTCAAGCGCCCTGATTGATTCAATAGAAGTATGAGTTCTAGGAAATGATTTTGGATATGGATCTAGTCCAGAATCGATTATTTTTTCTAGATTATTTTTTCTAGCCAAAAACAATCTGTCATCTTCATTTTTGATTTTTTTGTTATCTTCCATACTTTTATAATTCTAAATGTCAGAGTGTACCTAATTCAATGGATATACGGAATAATTATGAAATTTATGAGATACAAAATGTAAAAAATAAGTATCAATTACTCTTGAAATTATATAGTCAAGAAAATGATAATTGAGTTAAATAAATAAATAATGGCGTCATGAGACCTACTACATCCAAAGTTAAATTGGCTATTGTTTCAATGCTAGGGAGCGAGTTGGTGCAGGGTTCTAAAGTTTTGGATCTATTTGCTGGTACTGGATCAGTAGGTATTGAACTATCAAAATTGGGAGCAAAGAAAGTAGTTATGATAGAGCAAAATAGTAGACAGTGCTCTAAAATAGAAGAAAGAATAAAATCTTTTGAATTAAACTCTTTTGAATTAAAAAGAGGTAATGTATTTAGTGTATTGCCC
>JAYZIQ010000064.1:0-6613 GCA_036165455.1 Chloroflexota bacterium
TGTGCATCATCAGGTTAAAAAATATTTCAATCCAACTTGTAATCTCATCGTTACTACATTTTTTAATAGACACATTGCCAGCAGATTCTAATTTTTTCATTTTTCTTCTTATTTCGTGTCTATTTTTCTTATTCAATTTCATTAAATAATTTTCAAATGAACTATCTAAATCCAAAAAAGGACTTAAATCCTCATTATGAGAAGTCACTTTCAAACCTAATTCACTACATGCTGAAATAATTAATTTATGAGTAAAAGATTCTTCAGGGACAGATTTGATTTTTAAATTCCGAATATTCAAATTGGAAAAACAATAATCTATAATTCCTTTAACTTTTTGAGGGTCTAGTTCTTTTTTATATATAAAATCATGATAATCAAACAGATCTTGACCTCCTGTCATTTCAGCATAATTATTATCCAGAATAAGAGGCATCAATACACTATCTGAATGATTAATGACATACAAACTGCCAGGTTTACCAAAAATTTCATACCATGATTTATGAAGAAAGAATTTTAAAAAAGGAGATGAATCAATATCTGACGTTAAATTACCCCAAATATCTCTGAGTTCACTAGAAAAATCATTGAAAATTGATATTTTTTGTACCAAATTTATACTTTCTTGTTGATAGCTTCTAATATTTCACTTAATTCAGGTTTAGCTTGATATATATTAGTGCTAGAAAATTTTTCTGACGTAGAAGGATCCTTTAATCCATTACCTGTAACTACACAAGTAACTTTTTTCTCATTAAAATCAATCTTTTTAGAGAGTTTTAATAGCCCTGCAACACCAGCTGCAGAAGCTGGCTCACAATATATTCCATCTTTTCGCGCTAAATTTACATACGATTCTATGATTTCATCATCAGTTACAGAATGAATTGACCCATCCGATTCTGTAAGAGCTAGTTCTGCATTCTTCCATGAAGCAGGGTTACCTATCCTTATTGCAGTTGCTATAGTGTCTGGATTATCAATAATTCTCCCTTTTACTATTGGGGCGGATCCTTCTGCTTGAAATCCGAGCATCTTTGGAGGCTTAAAATTTTTCAAAGAAGAATATTCCTTAAATCCTTTCCAATATGCGGATATATTCCCTGCGTTTCCTACAGGAATGCATAAATAATCAATCGAGCCTAATGAGTCTATAATTTCAAATGCTGCTGTTTTTTGCCCCTCTATTCTGTGAGGATTAATTGAATTAACTATTTCTATATCGCTCTCATTTTCTAGTTTCCTTACTATATCCAATGCATCATCAAATGATCCATCTATGGCTACAATTTTTGCTCCAAATGCCATTGCCTGGGCTAGCTTACCTTTAGCTATATTTCCACTTGGAATAATTATGGCAGAAACAAGACCGAACTTAGCTGCATAAGCTGAAGCTGAAGCACTAGTATTGCCAGTAGAAGCACAAACTAGAATTTTTTTATTTTTCTGAAGAGCTTTGCATACTGCCACAACCATGCCTCTATCTTTAAATGATCCACTAGGATTACAGCCTTCTATTTTTAAATGTACAGAAGCTCCAGTTGCTTTTGATAAGTAATCAGAATAGACAAGAGGCGTGTCCCCTTCACCCATAGATATAGGGTTAGCTCCGCTCAGGTCAATGTGATCTTTATATTTATACAATATACCAATTCCCATATTAATCATTGATCCTTATAACTATTGGTTTTTCTTTTACTGAGGATATTTTTGAAACAGAATCAATAGCTGCATCAAAATTAATACCTTTTGAATCGTGAGTCATGATTACTAAATCCACAATACCTTTATCATTATCTAAATCTTTTTGTATAACTGAAGCTATGCTTATTTCGTTCTTTGAAAAAATTCCTGAAATTTCTGATAAAACACCGTACTTATCCTCCACAGAAAATCTTATATAGTTTCTAAGCACTATCTCTTCCCTGTTTAAATAATTTTCTGAATTTTTAGATAATTTTACATCATCACTTGATTCGTAATATATCCCCATTAAGTCTCCCAACACTGCACTCGAAGTAGAGTTCTTGCCAGCACCTTCGCCTTGTATCCAAAGATTTCCTACTAAGTCCCCGAGGATTTCTACCGCATTATAATTCCCCCCTACTTTAGATATAGGCTGATCGAAAGGCACTAAAGCAGGCGAAACATTAGAATATATTCCCTTTGAAGATCTTTCTGTAATCGCCAAAAGTTTAATATTGTATCCAAATTCTTTAGCATAATTCATATCCTTATTAGACACTTCTGAAATTCCTTTTACGTATACTGTTTCCAGCGGAATTCTCACTCCAAAAGCAATTGAACCTAATATATTTATTTTAAACTTAGCGTCAAAACCTTCCACATCATTAGTTGGATCTGATTCTGCAAAACCTAAATCTTGGGCCTCTTTTAATACATCTTTAAAATCAGATGAATTTTCAAACATTGAACTTAAAATATAATTTGATGTGCCATTGATTATTCCGGTAATTTTCTTAATATGATTTTGTTTTAGCATGTCAGATAGAACTTCAATAATAGGTATTCCGGCACCTACTGAACCCTCAAATCTTAACTTAACGGAATTATCTTTTGCTAATTGAAGAAGTTCTTCAATGTGAGTGGAGATTAAATCTTTATTAGCTGTCACTACATGTTTTTTAGATTCAAGAGCTCTTTTCACATATCTATATGCAGGGTCTATTCCACCGATCAGTTCAATTAATACGTCAATATTATTGTTGCCAAAAAAATCCTCTTCATTGTCAGTTATTTTATCTAGAACACTATCTATTTCATTTTTAAATTCATTATCCTCAGATATAATATTTGTATATTTTTGTTTATCTCTAACTAATACTGATTCAACAGAAAATAATTTATTTAATTGAGAATTTAAAGTTATTTGTTTTAAAACTTGCAGGCCAATATTACCTATGCCAATAATACCAATATTTAAGCTTGATCTTTTCATATTAATTATCCTCTATTCAATAATAACATTGTCCTGATTACCTTCGGGAAGTATAGATGCTATCTTCACCTTCTCATTGATCCAATTAAATGTTTCATTGTCCAGTCCATACTCTAAATTTACTTCCATACTTTTCAAACCAAAAAAGGATATTAAAGCTTGATCAGAAAGAATATCAAGGTGATCATTAGATAATTCTTGAGAATCGCTAATATCAGCAATAATATAAAATTTATATAATGAATTTTCTTGATCTATAAACGGATCAGATAATTTTTTCACTGGCAAAGCTAAAATATTATCTTGCGATGCCCCAAACAAAGTTCCATCAAGTGAAGGATAGATTCCTTTTGGGGTCCAGCCTAGATCTCCTATTCCTCTAGAAACTTCAGGGTCAACTGAATATCTTTTAACAATTTGATCAATGTCTTCTCCTCTATCAATATTTCTCTGAATTTCAGAAATCATTGACTGGGAAATTTCATCTAAAGATATCTCATAAATATATTTATGCAACTGAATATTAGGTATTTCTCTAGATAATTCTCTTCTTAGCTTCTCTCTGAACAAACCTTTTCTTACTATATCTTGATAGGATGCCTCATCTAGCTGAATTTGATTCAAAAACTGCAACTTCTTTTCATTAAAAGCTTCTTGAGCTTCTTCTGTATCAATATCAAAATCATTAAAAAATCCAAGCCTAATGAAGAAGGCTTCATCTATTTCCCACTGATCCACTACTAATCCATATTCTGCAGCTGACAAAAAAGCTATTTCATTTTCTGCAATCAATTGAAGTGATTCAAAAAGTGATGAGCCTAAATCAAAATTGACTCCTTGCTCCTCGGAAAGTCTTTGATTAAATCTTATAAAATCAACAACATTTTCTCTGGTAAAAATTGCATCTCCAACTTTTAATGCTGTCTTTTCGTAGGGTATTTTAACCTGAATAAAATAATTTGCTATTGGAACTATCGTTAAAAGGCCAAATAATATAAAAACTATTAATAAAAGCTTGAACCTAATCCTTCTTTTTGAATTAATTTTATTAAGAACTTCCATTCTAGTTAAGGATTGATTCATAACCTGCCTCGCAAAATTAATTATTAACTAAATTATACCTTTAGTTAGATTTTTCTTCTTCTGGTTCTTCTTTTGCTTCTGCTTCTGGTTCTTCTTTTGCTTCTGCTTCTGGTTCTTCTTTTGCTTCTGCTTCTGGTTCTTCTTTTGCTTCTGCTTCTGGCTCTTCTTTTGCTTCTGCTTCTGGCTCTTCTTTTGCTTCTTTAACAGATATTAGTGACGTTTCGTAAAGATGGTTACTCGCATATGGGATTAAAGCCATGTGCCTTGCTCTTTTGACAGCCAAGGTTAAGTTTCTTTGGCATTTGGCACAATTACCACTTCTTTTACCAGAATCAATTTTTCCTGAGTCGGAAATATATCTTTTCAATACGCCTACTGCCTTATAATCAAATCCTCCTAACGGGCAACACCTGCCTTTATCCACTCTTGGAATAAATGACTTATTCTTTCCTCTAACGTTATTTCTCACTTAATCCTCTTTCTGATATTTACCAAGGTAAGTCTTCTTCTTTTCCTTGATCTTGTTGGTTTTGAGAATTTCCAGATTCTGCAGTTTCTGTATTTGGCAAACTTTTGGATCCCATTGATTCTGCTTCTGATTTAGTATTTAAAAACTTAACGTCACTAGCAACAACTTCAAACGACTTTCTTTGATTGCCATCTTGGCCTACATATTCTCTACTTTGAAATCTACCTTCCACATAAACTTTTTGACCTTTAGTCAGATACTGATTTACATTTTCAGCAGTTCTATTAAAGCAAGACACATTAAACCATTCTGTCTCATCCTGCATCTCTTCATTCACTCTTCTTCTATAAGTAACAGCTATACTAAAATTGGCGACAGGGTTTCCGTCAGGAGTATACCTTAATTCAGGGTCTTGGCCGAGATTACCTATTAACATTATTTTATTTAAACTAGCCAATTATTTTCCTCTTTTATTTCTTTCGGGCGCATCATCCATTTTATTGGGAGTAAGTAATGGTTTTTTAGAATCTACTTTAGTCAATAAATGACGAATAATATTGCTCTCTCTTCTTATTTCATTCTCTACTTGTGAAATTTTAGAAGAATCTAATGAAAATCTAGAAAGAAAATAATTTCCTTCTTTCTGTCCTTCAATAATATGAGCCAAGGTTCTTTTGCCATAATCTTCTAACACTTCAACAGATCCTCCTGCACCTTCTACTTGATTTTTAAGATTATTATTCAATTTTTCACTTAACTCATCCTCATCACTAGACTTAATTATCCACATGAGTTCGTATTGGTTCAAATTTCCCATTATTTACTATCCTTTTCCAAGTATGGGATTGTAGCGTAAAATTAAAAAACTAACAATGATTATTTGCATTTATTCATAACCTGGAAAACTAAACTGATTTGTTATGTCTTTTACCCTAGATTTTAAAAGGTTCAGTTTTTTATTATCATCCTTTGCGTAAATTGCTTCAGATATTATATCTCCTATCAATTGCATTTCACCATTCAGCATCCCTCTTGAAGTAAGAGCAGGTGTACCAATTCTTACTCCTGATGTAATTTTTGGAGGAAGTTTATCATATGGAATTCCATTTTTGTTTACAATTATCCCAATTTTCTTTAAGGCAGTTGCTACTTCAGATCCTGTATAGCCTTGCGTGGAGACATCAATAGTAAATTGATGATTATCAGTTCCACCAGATACGACCCTAAATCCGTTTGCAATAATTACTTCGGAAAGAACTTTGGCATTACTAACCACGTTCTTTGAATATTCTTGAAAATTTATACTATTTGCTTCCTTAAAAGCTATTGCTCTACCAGCAATCATATTTAAAAATGGACCTCCTTGTATTCCAGGAAAAACAGCTTTATCAATATCATTTTTAAATTTTTCTGAGCACATTATAATTGCGCCCCTTGGGCCTCTTAGAGTTTTATGAGTTGTTGTTGTTACAAAATCAGAAAATCGAGTTGGATTAGGATGCATTTTGCCAGCAATTAACCCTGATATATGTGCAACATCTGAAAGAAGCAAAGCACCAACAGACTTTGCAATTTTAGAAAATCTATCAAAATCAATAACTCTTGAGTAGGCACTAGCGCCACAAACAATTAATTTTGGATTAACAGACTTAGCTTGTTTCTGAACTTCATCATAATCTATAATTTCTGCCTCTCTATCAACTCCATAGAAATGGAAATTATATATTTTTCCTGAAAAATTAACTTTTGACCCATGACTCAGATGACCGCCTTGATCAAGCCTCATAGATAAAACAGAATCATTTGAATTCAATACGGATAAGTAGACTGCCATATTGGCTTGAGTTCCACTATGGGGCTGCACATTTACATGATCACAGCCAAATAATTCTTTAGCTCTATTTATAGCTAATTCTTCAATTTCATCTGCCATCTCACAACCTTCGTAGTATCTTTTCCTCGGATAACCTTCTGCGTACTTTGTACTAAAAATTGAACCGCAAGCTCTTAACACCTCTTTTGAGGGATAATTTTCAGAAGCTATTAGATTCAGATCTTCCTTATGACGAATCGCTTCTTGATGAATTAGTTTTTCAAAT
>JAYZIQ010000065.1:0-12430 GCA_036165455.1 Chloroflexota bacterium
TTCAATGTTTGCTTATCAAGACTACTAAAATGTACTCCTAATTTGTTTGCCTCTTCAATCATAAGATTATTTTGATAATCAACATGAGGACATCCTCTATCGAGAAAGTATGTTTTGTTCTTTTTCTTTTGCTTCTTTCCACAAAAATAGCTATTGCCTGCAAAACCATATAAAAGATCTGTCTCTCTCATGATCAAAGAAGTTATAAAATCAAATAATACAGAGTCAAAAAGTTTGCAGAGCGAGGGCATTGGTTTATTAGTTAGCTTTCTAACTAACTGAAAAAACATTGGTATATATACCATTCTTGACCTTACTTCTTTATTTCTTATTTTAAAGCTGGGAGTAGGGGAATAAATTTTTACATCGTGACCCAAGTCAATCATATGTTGAGCAAGCATTACAATATGAAAAGTTCCACCAATTACAATATTTATCTTCATCGAATTTAGAAAGTGATTAAAAAATCGCTTAAGCTTAAATGAACAAATGACTATATTAATTCTTTTGTCCAAATTATACTAATTAAAATTTCAATTCATTATTAGATCAATGAAATCTGCAATTAATTACTATAAGAAGAAAAGAGTTCGCTATCCTTTTTCTTACATCTGCCTCGAAGAGATGACTATCTCATGGTTATGGTACAAGTGTGGTCTCAGAAAATTATTTCAAAGAGATATGTTATTAAATGTGAATGATGAGATGCAACTAAATAAAATGATCGAACATTATGGGGTTAGAATTAGTGATTGGGTACATGAAGTAAGTTTAAAGAATAATATTAGCTTGAAGGGAAAAAAGATATTAGAAATAGGCCCAGGGGGGTTACTATTTCAGGGTTTAATTTTTCAGGCTATGGGAGCTGAATATACTGCAATTGACGCGTTTCAAGGAAACTGTCTTTCAGAGAAAGCAAGAGATCTGTATGCAAGATTTCTAAGTGATACATCGAGTTTTTCTTTTTCTTATGACCTTGAATGGAAAGATGTAGAGCAAAGTAATCTGAATTATATACCTAATATGCCCTTAGAAAAGATGAGTGAGAGTCTTAAAGGGAAAAAATTTGATATTATTTTTTCGTATGGTGTTCTAGAGCATCTTTATGATATTGATTCTGGATTTGTCACAATGGAAAATCTTCTTTCAGATCAGGGTCTTGCAATTCATAACATTGATTATCAGCCTCATGATTTTTGGAGAGATTATGAAAATCCTCTGACCCATTTGTGTGTTCCGAATTTTCTCTACAAAATGGCTTACCCTAAATTTAGAGGTTACACAAATAGACTTAGGCATAGTGATTTTATGAAATCAATTAAAAGTGCGAGCTTAAAAGTCATATCAGTTCAGGAATCTGAATTTTACCCTAAAGAGGTTTTAGAAATCAGAAATTCTAATGGTAGTATATTAGAAAAATATTCTGATGAGGATCTGCTAATGCAAAGATCAACATATATTCTAAGTAGGTAAATTTTATATGCGATTTATAGTAACAGGAGGGAGTGGGTTCGTAGGCTCTCATTTAGTTGATTTCTTGTCCTCATATGAAGATGAAGTAATTATTCTGGATAAATTAACCAATCATTCAAACACTGATTTTCTTTTAAATAAGGAAAATATCACACACTATTTCGTAGATATGAGCAGACCTAGTGTGATGTCAAAAATTATAAAAAAGAATGATATAGTGATCCACTTAGCTGCTCAGTCTCATGTAGATGTTTCTTTCAAAAATCCCCATTCTACAGTTACAAATAATGTGTTAGCTACACTGAATGTCTTAGAAGCTTCACTAAAAAATAATGCTAGTAAAGTAATGATAATGAGTACAGATGAGGTATATGGCCCAAAAGAGAAAGTTATTGATGAAAAGTCCTTAGATCCAACAAATCCGTATAGCGCTTCTAAAGCTGCTGCAGATATGATTGTAAATTCTTACATTCATATGCACAAAGATCTTCACATTAATATATTAAGATCAAACAATATAGCTGGACCAAGGCAATTTATCAGAAATATCATACCCAGATTTTCATGCCTTGGTGTCATGGGTAAGAAAATGATACTTCATGGTGATGGCTCTTCAAGAAGAAGATACTTATGGGTTGAAGATGCTATTTCAGCAATAAACTTAATTATTACAAAAGGCTCACCAGGCGAAATTTATAATATTGGACACGAGCAAGACTTTACTAATTTAGAGGTGGCAGAAAAAATAGGTGATTATCTAGGGCTAACGGACTTTATTGGTTTTGAGGAAGACAGAATTTTCAATGATCCAATTTACCCCTGTTCAAGTATTAAGCTAAAAGAAGATTTAGGTTGGAGTGTTACAAAAGATTTGGATGAGTTTTTACCTCAAACTATTGAATGGTATAGAGAGAATATCAGTTTTTATAAACCATTTTTAGATTAAAATAATATGCCAAAATATTGCATAGTAATACCTAGTTTTAATAATAGTGACACTTTAGGTGAAGCTATAGATTCTGCACTCAGACAAGATTTCTATGATTATTTACCGACTATCAGTAATTAAACAAAGTTAAATCTAAGGATGAATATTAAAAACTCAGGTGTTAACTTTCTTAGATTATCTATTAACAAGTTAAATGGATCTTTTTTTTCTATTATATCTTTTCTTCTGCTATCTGCTTTAGTCATCTTATCTTTAGACCATTATGTCGATGGGAACATTGTTATATACCCTTTGCATGCTTATGAATTAGTCACAAACGGTACTCTTAGTTTTCAAATTTATACTGAAGATGTAACAAATGTTTTTTATCCAAATTTTCATGCTTTTTTGTATACCTTGTATTTATCGCTTGTCTTTAAGATTTTTAATATATTCCACGAACTAGACCCATATTCTATTAATATAGCAATTAAGTTTGCGAACTTATCACTCATATTGCTAACTGGTTATATCTTCTCTCTTTTTTTTTATAATAAGGATGAAAAGAATCGACACTTAATACTAGCTTACACATTATTACCTTCATCAATTTTGGGATATTTATGCGTTGTTGAGGATCAGGTTTTAACACCCATATTCCTATTATTAACCTTTTATTTAATAGAAAAAAATAGGAATATATTCTGGATAATACTGGCTGGTACATTTTCCATTCTTTCTAAGGAAACCACAGGCACAATAGGACTTATATTTATACTGTTCGGAGAAGTATTCTTCTTGAATAGGGTATCTGTCTTTAAAGCTATAAAAATATTTTTTACCTCATCTCTCTTGGCATTAATTCTCTATCTTTGGTTATGCTATATATTTAATCTAGATCCATTATTTATTATTTATACAACCTCTGGGCATTTAGCTGGAGGTGGATTTAGGTTAGAGAACATTGTTATTCAATCAAGATATTTATTACAAGCTTTTACTCCATTTCTTATAGTATTTCTTCCTTTATTCTTTAATAAGAAGATTTTTGAAAATAGAAAACTATTATTTACTGCATTTATATTTTTGAGTATTAATGCTATTAATGTAATAACTGGATATATAAATATCAGATATCTTTCTGCATTTATTCCATTGATGCTGGTTTTAATTGTACAATCTAGTGTCGATAAATCCTTTTATAATATTAAGACTCTTTTAGTTGCTATATTACTGGCCATAACCTTTATTGCTGTTGTAGATGACCCATATATATTGTTGTCAAATTTAAGTGAAAAAAGCTTCAATGAATTGATATATATATTGTCAATGATAATTTTATTTTGTTTTGCTTCGATAACAATTAACCGGATTAATCAATTTAAGAACTTTTATTTTCTAGTGATAGTTTCACCTTTAATTTATTTGAATTTAAGTATTAAAGATTATCAAATTGGATATTCTCATGGCTTGCAGCAAATAAAACCTATCATTGAACTGATTGATGAAAACAAATACATCTTTACTGATCTTCCTACCCCAGAATTTTACTTTAGAAATCAAGTTATCTATACAACTGACCCTATTTCTCATTTTTTCTCAAAAACATCCTGGGGAGGCGATGGAAAATCTCTTAGTATTGATCTAGAGTCAAGTAATAAGATTCATGATGTTTTAACTAACGATAGGCAAAATTTTATAACCGCTAAAGCCTCAAACTTATCAGAATTTTATGTTTGGACCTTAAATAATACTGATACACGATCTTTCTTTGAATCAAATTATTTCTGCAATACAATGAATAAGAGTAATGAACGCTCTGTTGATCATATTTTATTAGAGTGTAGTAATCCAGATTAAGGAGATTTTTTGATTTTCGATATTTTAATTACTGGCGGTACTGGATTTGTTGGTAGGAATTTAATATTAGCATTGTCTGGCAAGGGTTATAGAGTATGCTCAGTTCAAAGATCTCAAGAAGAAATAGATGGCGTGGAGGAAACAATAATCTTAGAAGATTTTAATGAGGCAAATATTAATCGAGCATTATCTGGAATTGCATGTAGACAGCTAATTCACCTAGCAGCGTATGGACATCACCCTTATGATAATGATCATAAAATAGCGTCATTAATCAATACTAACCTCTTACCAAATATAGTAAAAATTATTAATCGTGAGATGCTTCAATCAATAATAGCTATAGGTTCTTGTGCAGAATATGCAAATTCAACTGTTAATAATCCATATAAAGAAGATTCTAAATTAGAATTAGAAAAAATGTATGGTTCAACCAAAGTAAATGGGGGAATCAACTCGCTTAAATTATGTGAAGCTCTAGGAATACCCTTTGTATATTTGAGGTTATTTCATTCCTATGGGTATGGCGAAGAAGATTATCGTTTAATTCCTTACTTAATAAGGAATCTTATTCAAGAAAAGCAAGTAAAACTAAGCGCGGGCCATCAAATTAGAGATTTTTTATATATATCTGATGCTGTTGAGGCAATTTTAATGATGAAAAAATTATTGGATAGTGGCAAGTTAACATCTAATATTTTTAATTTAGCAAGTGGCAAGGGATTTAGTATTAAGCACATAGCTAGAACTGTTGCTAAAATATGTAGATCATCAGAAGATTTGTTATCCTTTGGAGAAGTGCTTCTAAGGCCTGGAGAAATTCCTTATTTAGTAGCTAATATTGATAAAATTCAAAAAAATACAGGGTGGCACCCAAAAATAGAACTTGAAGAAGGTGTCCAAAAATATTTAGATATGATTATAAAAGACGACCTAATAGAGAAATGAATCAAAAAAAGCTAATTAGTATTTGTGTTCCTGTTTTAAATGAGGAAAGCAACATTAAACTTCTTTATGAGCAATTAACTAAAGTAATTAATGATGAAAAGGATAAATATAATTTTGAGATTATTTTTACAGATAACCACTCTACAGATAACACTTGGGAATTAATCAAAGCAATATCTATAAAAGACCCTATGGTAAAAGGCCTAAGATTCTCAAGGAACTTTGGTTTTCAAAGATCTATATTATTTAATTACCAAAATTCCAAAGGTGATGCAGTAGTCCAGATTGATGCTGATCTTCAGGATCCTCCCCATATAATTCAAGATTTCTTAAGAAAATGGGAAGATGGGTTTTTAGTTGTTTATGGCGTAAGAAAAACGAGAAAAGAAAATGTACTTTTAACATCATTTAGAAAATTTGGTTAC
This sequence comes from Chloroflexota bacterium, assembly GCA_036165455.1. Classification (GTDB taxonomy): domain Bacteria; phylum Chloroflexota; class Dehalococcoidia; order Lucifugimonadales; family Lucifugimonadaceae. The sequence continues at coordinate 5,635 of JAYZIQ010000065.1, forward strand.
TGGCTAATAGATTTTTTGTCTGATCATCCTATACCTAGAAATGCAGGCGATTTCAGACTTATGGACAGATTAGTATTGGAAGAATTACTAAAATTTAAAGATTACAGCCCATATATTAGAGGCAGCATATCTTGGTTAGGGTTTAAGCAAATAGGAGTAGATTATAATAGACAAGCTAGGAGTAGGGGCAAAAGTAAGTTCAGTCTTTTTCAATTAACTAAGCTAGGATTAGATGGCTTATTTAATAACTCGATTGTACCTCTTCGTTTTGGAGTTCTAATTGGTATTATTTCTATAATCATCAGTATCCTTGGTAGCATATATTTTGTTTTGAGCAAAATTTTTCTAGATCTTCCAGAAGGTTTAGCGACAACAAATATACTTATACTATTTTCAATAGGGATTAATTCACTTTTTTTGGGTATTATGGGCGAATATATAGGCAAAATATTTTTGACAATAAAAGGTGGGTCAATAGCCATTATTCAAGAGAAAATTAACTTTGACTAGGTAAATATGAAAGCAGTGATACTCGCAGGTGGTTTAGGTACAAGACTCAGTGAAGAAACAGTTGATAGACCTAAGCCAATGATAGAAATTGGTGGAAAGCCGATGCTCTGGCATATAATGAAACTATATTCATATCATGGAATAAATGAATTCATAATATGCTGTGGATATAAGGGATATATGATTAAGGAATATTTTGCGAATTATTACTTGCATACATCAGATGTTACTTTCTCGATTAGTGAGAATTCTATGAAGGCTCATTCTGAAAGAGCTGAACCTTGGAAAGTAACTCTCATAGATACTGGAGAAGACTCCATGACTGGTGGAAGATTAAGAAGAGTGAGAGATTACCTTACAACAGATGATGAAACATTTTGTTTTACATATGGAGATGGTTTATCAGATGTTAATATTGCAAATTTAATAAAGTTTCACAAGGACCAAGGAAATTTGGCTACTTTAACGGCTGTTCAACCGCCAGGGAGATATGGTGCTCTCGCTATAAATGGTTACGCTGTAAATCAATTTAGAGAAAAAGCTGATGGAGATCAGTCATGGGTAAATGGTGGTTTTTTTATTCTTGAGCCAGAAGTAATTAATCAAATACAAGGAGACTCTAGTAGTTGGGAAACTGATGTTTTACCTGATTTAGCGAAAAGTGGTCAGCTATCTGCTTTCAAACATACTGGGTTTTGGCATTCAATGGATACTTTGAGAGATCATACAAACCTTGAGAAGATTTGGAATGGTGGTTGTGCACCATGGAAATTATGGTAAGTATTGAAACAAATTTCTGGAAAGGTCGAAGAGTCTTCATAAGTGGGCATACAGGATTTAAAGGGAGTTGGTTGGCTTTATGGCTATCGACTCTTGGCTCAGAGATTTTCGGATATTCATTGCAGCCAGAAGATAAAAATTCTCTTTTCAGTCAAATGAATTTAAATACAAAAATTAATATTAAAAATGCTGGTGAAATTCATAGTTGTTATGAAGATATAAGAGAATTTGTAAAATTAAAAGAATGTATAACAAATTTTCAACCAGAGATTGTATTTCATTTGGCAGCACAACCTTTAGTAAAAAAAAGTTATCTTAAACCATTAGATACTTGGGAAATAAATGTGCAGGGAACCCTTAATCTCCTTGAATCTTTGAAGGAAATAGAATCATTCTGCGCAGTCGTAATGGTAACTACCGATAAGGTTTATAAAAATAATAATTGGGATTTCGGATATAGAGAAAATGACCCACTTGGCGGTCATGATCCATATAGCTCTAGTAAAGCAGCTGCTGAGATAGCGATAGAAAGTTGGAGGTCAAGTTTTTGTGGACTTTCTGGACATCAATCAATTAATCTTGGAATATCTACCGCGAGAGCGGGAAATGTTGTCGGAGGAGGAGATTGGGCACAAGATAGAATTATTCCTGATTTAATAAGATCGTTAATTGAAGAGAAACCAGTTTATATAAGATCCCCTTTCTCAACAAGGCCGTGGCAACATGTTTTAGAACCTCTTTCTGGTTATTTAATTCTTGCACAGAAACTTTTTGAAAGTAATTCATATGAAAGCGCATTAACCTCTCCTTTTAACTTTGGACCATACTATGAGGGAAATAGAAATGTTAAGGAACTCGTAAATGAAACCTTCAAGTATTGGTCTGGTGAATACATAGATATTTCAAATGATGATGCGCCCTATGAATCAAAAAAGTTGAGCCTACAGATTGAGAAAGCAAATAATTTACTAAATTGGCATCCAAGATGGTCTTTTTCTGAAACAGTTCGAAAAACTGTTAGTTGGTATAAAGCATTTAATGATGGAAAGTCAGCTATGGAATGTTGTTTATCTGACTTAAAAGATTTTCAGGAGAATTGATTTTGGATAATAATATAAAATTCACTAATATTCCAGATTTAATTGAACTAATCCCGAATTCATTTGAAGATAATAGAGGAATCTTTGTAAGTGCTTATAAAGAACAAGAGGAGATTTTTAAAAATTCTTGGGGTGCTAGGCCAATTTCGCAAATAAATATATCTAAAACAATATCTGTGGGAGCGATAAGAGGGTTACATTACCAATGCGATTTATATGCTGAAGCAAAATTAGTAAGGTGTATCAAGGGGGAAATTTGGGATGTGGCTGTTGATTTAAGAGAACATTCTGCAACTTTTGGTTCTTGGTATTCCACTAAACTTTCTCCTGAGAAAGGTAATACGCTTTTCATCCCTGAGGGTTTTGCTCATGGTTTTCAAGTTTTAAGTCCTAATAGTGAGCTATTATATATTCACTCAAATATTTGGATTAAAGAATCAGAAAATGGAATTAGATTTGATGACCCTTCTCTAGCGATAAATTGGCCTTTAGAACCATCTGATATTAGTAGTCGTGATCTTTCTCTCCCATTTTTAAAAAATAGCTAACTTATGAGTCATTCGTGCCGTTTTTGCCAAGCTCCTCTGAATAATCATGTAATTGATTTGGGTCATCAACCACCCAGTAATGCTTATTTGACCAGAGATGAACTTGAATTGCCTGAAAAAACCTATCCCTTAAAAGTTTATGTTTGTACAAAATGCTGGTTAGTCCAATTACCTGCACACAATACTTCTGAAGAATTATTTACTTCAGATTATGCTTATTTTTCAAGTACATCTGAAAGCTGGTGTCAACATGCAAAGATTTTTGTAGATGGAGCTATTTCTCGACTTGGACTGGGGACTAAAAGTCTTGTTATTGAGATAGCATCCAATGATGGTTACTTACTGCAATATATGAAGGAGAGACAAATTCCTTGTCTAGGAATAGAGCCTACTCATAAGACTGCTGAAGCAGCTAGGAAAAAAGGTATTGAAACAGTTGAAGAATTTTTCAATACTAAGTTGGCAAGTAAGTTACCTTCTGCAGATCTTGTAATAGCGAATAATGTTTTAGCTCATGTACCAGATATTAAAGATTTTTTAAATGGTATTTCAGATATCCTAAAACCTCAGGGCCAAGTCTCAATGGAATTTCCTCATCTTCTTAGACTGCTCTCAGGAAATCAATTTGATACGATTTATCATGAACATTACAGTTACTTAAGCCTTAAAGTAGTTGATAAAATTGCATCTTCATTTGGTCTTGAGATAATTGATGTTGATGAAATTCCAACCCATGGTGGAAGCTTAAGAGTTTGGTTATCTCATATAGGAAATAATATAAAGACAAAAAATGTTGAAAAAATTCTACATTTTGAGCATATTGCTGGTTTAGATAGTTTAGCTGCATATTTAGGTTTTCAAAGAAGAGCGGAAAATGTCAAGATAAATTTACTAGAGTTTTTAATAAATATCAGAAAAAATAAAAAGAAGATATTAGGTTATGGCGCTGCTGCCAAAGGTTGTACTTTATTGAATTATTCTGGAGTTGATTCTGATCTGCTGCCAGCTGTAGCCGATGCTGCACTAAGCAAACAAGGGAAATTTTTACCTGGAAGTCACATTCCAATAATTACACCAAAAGAATTCCATGAACAAAATTGTGAAAATGTCTTGATCCTCCCTTGGAATTTGATCTCTGAATTAAAATTTAAACTTAAAAGTAAAAAATTATTTACAGCAATTCCTGAAATCAAACAATGGACTTAAATATTTACTTAAAAATTTAAAATTAAAATGTTAATTAATTTAATAGGAAGCGAAGGATTTATTGGAAAGGCTATCAAAAAAAATTCTGGAAAATTAAAATTGAAATGTTGGAGCCATTCTTATGAAAATGTAAATAATAGATTCAACTTATTTGAAAAAGATTCGTGGAAAAATTTATTAAATTCGTCTCCTGAAACAGTTCTATTATTATCGTGGCCTGGGTTACCTAATTACAATAAAAATTATCACCTTACAAGAAACTTGCCATTTTTCATTGAATTTGTTGAAGCACTTATAAATGCTGGTTGTAAAAATATAATTGTTTCAGGGACTTGTTATGAATATGGAAATGTTAATGGCTGTTTAGAGGAAAATCAGAAAGTTGATCCAAATAACGCATATGCAATTGCCAAAGATGCTCTAAGAAGAAATGTTCAGTACATTTGCGAAAAAAATAATGTTCGATGGGTTTGGGTTAGATTGTTTTATCCATTTGGTTTAGATCAAAATCCACTATCACTTTTCCCCTCATTGGTAAAAGCAATAAATGAGAATAAAAAGGAATTTAATATTTCCTCAGGTAATCAAAAAAGGGATTTTATCTCATCAGATAAAGTCGCTTTAAATCTACTATTTTTATGTATTAATTTAGAAGCAAAAGGTATCTACAATTGCGGTTCAGGTATGCCTCTTTCCATTTATGAATTTGTAAAAAAAATAGTTAAAGAAAATAATAGTTCTATCTTTATCAAGAAAGGAGTTTTTCCTGATAGGATTGGTGAACCAAAAGAATTTTGGGCAGATATGAGAAAATTTAATTTACTTTTAAAAAATTCTAATTTGTTTAATAATGCCTCTAGTTAAATTAAATAATATTAAAATTGGCTACATTCCATATTCTCCATCACTTGAAGCTCCTGGAGATAGAAGAAGATTTATTTTTTTTGCAAAAAGAACGAATCTTAATTATGAGATTTATGATTCAACTAAAAAATATGATCTAGTAGTTGCAAATTCACTTACTGATCCAGATTTATTATTAAATTTGCCAAGAGATACTAAATTAATTTTTGATTTTGCAGATGCTTATATGGCTGAAAATCTTTTTTCAATAAGAGGAATTTTTCGTGGTTTAATTCGATATTCGAAAGGAAAATCTTCAAAATTTTATTTTAATTACAAGAATGCATTTCTTGATTTAATGAAGAGATCAGAAGTTGTCATTTGCTCTTCGCCTGAACAGAAAAAACTAATAACACCTTTTTGTAAAAAGGTGAAAGTTATTTTAGATTCACATATTGATGAATGTAATAAAGTTAAAAAGAATTTTAAATTAGGAAATACAATTAACATCGCGTGGGAAGGTCAACATGCAACATTACCCTCTTTATTATTTTTAGCAAAGAAAATTTCAAAAACATATCTATCGCCTCATGTTAATTTTCATATTGTGACCGATGATCCTACTCATAATTTAGATAAATTAATCTATGGAAACTCAATAAAAAAATATTTAAGTAAGAAAAAATACAATATTTCTTTTTATCCTTGGAGCATAGAAAATATGAATAATCTTGCTGAAAAATGCGATATTGCTATTATTCCTGTCAATCTTAAAAACCCAATGCATGCTCTTAAACCAGAAAATAGGCTAAATCTTTTTTGGCGTTTGGGATTACCAGTATTAGCTACTTCAACTGAAGCAAATATTAGAGCTATGAAAAACTGCAATCATGATCTTTTTTTTGAATCTCCTTATGAATTTTTTAAAAAAATTGAATTACTAAGAAATTGTCCTGATCTTATCAAAAAATATTCTCAAACTGCCCTAAATTATATTCATTCAAAATTAACTACTCAATATTATATTGATCTATGGCATAAAACTTTAATGGATAGTCTTGATTAAAATCTTTTGTTATTTAAATAATAAGCGTCATAAATGCAATTATGCTTTATCAGCATTTGTTAGTATATGTAGAGACTAAATCTTTCTTATTAAAATGTTTTACTTTAGTAATAGGAAACATTTTAAATTTCAAGGATTTGATAAGAATGAGCTAGGTGAAAGATTTTTTAAAATTGGTATTTTATTTCTACCATGGGCAGTTCCTATTGGAGGCATTCTTTTACTAATTTCTTTATTGATATCAGTCTTTAAGAATGCTGATCAATTTATCAAAGATAAGAAAAATTATTTCATTATATTAGTCTCATTATTGATGATTATTAGTGCTATTAGACAAAATATATATTATTCAAATGCATCAAATTTTACTTTTAATTCTGAAATTTATTTAGGTTTATTTAATTGGCTTCCACTATTTATTTCATTTTGGGGTTTTAAATATTACTTGCAAAGTGATCAGCAAAGGAAAAATTTTGCTCTAAATTTGATAATAGGATCTATACCTGTTCTCATAAGCTGTATTGGTCAAAAGTGGCTGGGATGGGAGACCCCAATTGTTTTTTTGAATGGATTAATTGTTTGGTTTCAGAAACCCCTTTATTCTGAATCAGGAATAAGTGGATTATTCAGCAATCCAAATTATGCTGCATTTTGGTTGGTTACTATTTGGCCTTTTTCCCTATATTTTCTCTATAAATCAAAAAAAAAGCTTTTTAAAATAATTAATTTATTTTTGGTTAGTA
>JAYZIQ010000066.1:0-24877 GCA_036165455.1 Chloroflexota bacterium
TTCATCAGCTAAATTTTTTATACTATAGTATTCGTATTTACTACTAATTAAACTCATAATTTCTTCTGCAATTTATCTAAATAATGACTTGCATTATACTTAAATAATTATTTTACTCTCTATATATATTTTTGAATACTAATTTTTTAATCTTAATAACCTAATTTTTAATGAAATCAAAGCATTTTGACATAGATGAAATTATATCTAATTTTAAAAAACTACAAGAAAAAGATGTAACTTATCCTGAAATTTCTCCCATGGAGGAAATACATAAGACAATGCAAAAGAGATCAGATCAATTGATTTTAGAATGTGGAGTTAGAAAAGGATTTTCAACATCTATATTTACTTACAATAGCGAGCTTTCTAGAAGTCATTGTTATTCAATTGATATAGAAGATTGCAGTGATGTAGTGGAGTCGAGTTCATGGAGCTTCTTTCAGTCAGACGACACTGATGTAGAAAAAATATTAAACCAATTTCCAAATATTGATAAAAAAGGTATAGATATCCTTTTAATTGATAGTCTTCACACATCTAGTCATGTAAAAAAAGTTCTATACAATTGGTACCCTTACCTAAACAAAGATTCTATAATTTTCATTGATGACACAGACTCATTTAATTATAAAAAAGGTCAGAAAAAAGACAGTATATTAAACGAAATTAACTGGGATGAAATTAATGAATTTGTAATTAATTTTTCAAGATCAAATAGAAACCAAATATCTTTAGTTCAGTTTAATAAGAAAAGCGGACTCTCAAAATTATATAAATCATCTAAAAGAGGAGAGTTGCCTTTAAAATTGAATGATCATAATCGATTCCCTGGTGTAATAAATTTTATAAAAATTTTAAGGAAAATAAAATTTTGGTAATACTAAAATAAATAATATTTACTATTTAAAATTGAATAAATTATCAAAAACATTAAACTAAAAAAAAATTACTATTTAAGAAGGCACCAATGGACGGATATGAAGCAATTGCAAAAATTTTAAAAAAGGAAAATGTTGAATGGATGGCTTGCTTTCCATCAAATCCACTTATTGAAGCAGTCGCTAAAGAAGGAATAAGGCCTATAATGTTTAGGCAGGAAAGAGGCGGAATAATGGCAGCAGATGGATACAGTAGAGTTAAATCAGGTAAAAGTTTTGGAGTTTTTGCCTGCCAAGGAGGGCCTGGTGCTGAAAATGCCTATGGGGCTATTGCTCAAGCTTGGGCTGATTCTGTTCCTTTATTATTCATACCTGACGGAGTATCCCTAATGGAAGCCGATGTAAAGCCAGCTTTTTGGGCATCTAGAAATTATGAAAGAATTACAAAGTGGTCTGAATCCATAAATAGCCCAGAAAGAATAGTCCCTTTAATGAGAAGAGCAATTCATTCATTAAAAAATGGAAGGCCAGGGCCAGTATTGCTGGAAATGCACAGAGATAATATGACTCAGGAAATTGATAATTTAGGTACTTATTCAAGTCCAGAGGAATCAAAAGTTTCTCCTTCAGATGATGATATTTCAAAGGCTGTAAAGCAATTAGTAATTGCTAAAAATCCTATTATTTGGTCTGGGCAAGGGGTTCTATATGCTAATGCAACTGAAGAATTGAAAGAATTATCAGATATACTTGGTTTGCCTGTAGTTACAACTATGCCAGGCAAAAGTTCATTTGATGAGAGAAATCCGCTATCGCTTGGATCAGCAAATAGAACGGCCCCAAAACCTGTTTGGGAATGGCTTGGTATATCAGACACTATCTTTGCTATTGGGTCTAGCCTAACCAAAACAAATTATGGGATCACAATTCCTGACGGAAAGAAGATAATTCATTCTGCCAATAATTACGAGGATATAAATAAAGATTATTCAGTAGAAATTGGGTTAGTTGGGGATTCTAAAATTATTCTTCAAAAAATGATTGAATGCCTGAAGTTGAACTTTACTAAAGAACAAGAGGTTTTTGAGAAAAATAAAATGAAAACCGTTGAGAAAATAGAATCTACTAAAAAGGAGTGGCTTGAAGAGTGGAGTCCTTTGCTCAATTCTAATATGAATCCAATAAATCCTTACAGGCTTATTAATGAAATAAATAATAATATTGATCATGAAAATAGCATAATAACTCACGATGCTGGTCACCCAAGAGATCAAATTATGCCATTCCTGACATCTACCGTTCCTGGGTCATATTTAGGTTGGGGCAAGAGTACTCATTTGGGCTATGGAATACCTTTAATGATTGGAGCAAAAATGGCTGAACCAAATAAATTCTGTTTAAATTTTATGGGGGATGGAGCATTTGGAATGTCAGGTCTAGATATAGAAACATCAGTAAGGTCTGGAAATCCAATAACAACAGTTGTCATGAACAATGGGACAATGGGAGGTTATCCTGCACGATATCCTCAATCAATTGAAAAATTCGATACAATAAAAATGACAGGGAATTATGCAACTTTAGCAGAAGGAATGGGCGCAAAAGGGATAGAAGTTAATAGTCCTGAAGAATTAAAAGGGGCTATAATTAAAGCTCAACAATTAAATTCTGAAGGGAACTCTGTTTTGCTAGATGTAAAAACTCAACCTGAGTTAAAAATGTCTACATATGAGGATTTATTATAAAACAAGTTTAAGGTGAAATTATGAAAACAACAGGTTTTAGAACACTGGTTCTTGGGACTCCATGGAGAAATTTAACATATTTGATAATTGAGACAGACGAAGGAATAGTAGGTATCGGTGAAGCAAGAATACTTGGAAAAACTCATACGGTTACTGAATTTTTGAAAGATGTTGAGAGGCATTTTATTGGTCATGATCCTTTTGACATAGAAGATTTATATAGAAGGTTTACTCTTTTAGATTTTGGAAAGCCAGGAGAAGTTGTTTACACAGGACTGGCATTAGTCGAGTTAGCTTTTTGGGATATTATGGGCAAATTTACTAATCTGCCTGTTTATAAACTTTTAGGAGGTAAGGTAAAAGATAAAATTCCGGCATATGCTAATGGTTGGTATACAGTAGAAAGAGACCCAAATCAATTTGCTGAAGCGGCCCAAAAAGTTGTAGATAAGGGATATATTGGAATGAAATTTGATCCATTCGGTAATGGAGACTTAGAGTTAACTAGAAAAGAATTCCATAAGTCAATGGACCTAATAGATGCAGTTGCTTCAGTAGCTGGAAATAGAGCACAAATTATGTTGGAACTACATGGAAGATTTTCTCCTCATCAAGCAAGAGAGATAGCAAATTATGTTGAAAAATATGAACCAGCATGGCTAGAAGAGCCAACTAGGCCAGGTGATCTTCCAGCTTTAAAATCAGTTAGAGATCATACTAGACTTCCAATAGCAACTGGAGAAAGATTGTATGGTGCGCCTGAGTTTAGAGAACTATGGTCTCTAGGGTGCGTAGATGTTATTCAGCCTGATATAACACAAACTGGAGGAATCCTGGAAGCAAAAAAAATATCATCGAATGCTGAAAATTACTCAATAATGGTAGCTCCTCATAACGTTGGAGGTATAATTTCTACTGCTGCTTCTGTAAGCCTTGTTTTTACTTTACGTAACGGGAAAATAGTTGAGCACTTTAATGACTTTGCTGACCCTCATGTTAAAAATGCTGGCACAAATTACCCTGAAGTCGTGGATGGGTATTTTAGTCTACCTAAAGGTCCAGGTTGGGGCGTAGAATTGAATGAAGATTTTATAAAAGATAATCCTCCTGAGAAATACAAAGATATAATTCTTGATCCTGGATTAAATATGTTTGTTAATTCTGAGTGGAATCAAAGAGGCCAAAAAGACTGATCAAGGCAAACTATAAGCTGAGTTCTGTACCTTTAAAAGGCAGCAGTCATTTATCTAGCTCATTTGTTACCAAATGAATCAAGCGGTCTACCCAAAAGCTTGTCGGATTCGCATTAGCTTCTCTATTTGACCTTGCACCGAATGGGGTTTGCCAATCCAATTAAGTTTCCTTAATAGAGGTGAGCTCTTACCTCACCATTTCACCCTTACCCTCGGGGGGTTTACTTTCTGTGGCACTTCCCGTCAGGTTACCCTGCCCGCCATTTACCCGGCATTCTAATCCGATGGTGCTCAGACTTTCCTCTTTTTAAAAAGCGACTGCTCGTCTACCTTGATCGGGATTGAATATATTAAATTTTTACACAGGAGTCAAAATTTTATTGAAGTCATTGTTAACTTCTATAACCTTAAGATATTTATTATTAGGGCTGCTTATTTCTAAAAATTTCTCATATTCTTTAAGTCGTTCTAAATCATATTTAAGATTTGAGGCTTTAATTCTACCTCTAATAACTAATTTAATATTTTTTTTAAAATCACCAACTAATCTATTATAGCTGGCAAATTCTGACATATTATTTATATTTTCACTCTGCTCATCAATATAATTTTTATCGGTTTCTAATCTCATATTACTAACTTTGTTGCATTGGTCATTTTCACAATTTAGATAAGTGTATATTTTTTTTAATTCTTCTCCTGATAACCTCTTCCATTTTCTATGATGAGTTGACTTATTCAATTTATAACTACAATAAGCACATTTAAATAAAATTTTATTTCTATTTCTTATTTTTGGCCTTGATTCGTTAAAATTTAACCTAGAATTTAAAAATAAATTTTGCACAAAATCAAATTGCTCATTTGTAATAATTGGTTCATGATTATCAGATATTATTACTAAATCTCTTCTATAAACACCTGTATAAAATCTATTTTCTAATATTTTTTTTATAGACTGAGGGGTCCATTTTAATTCTCTAAATGAATATTTGGCTTTGATTATTTTTGAAATTTTTCTTAATCCAATTCTATCATTTTTACCATACATTCCACTGTAAAGATGATAGATAGTTTTTATCAAATCTGATTTATCAGGATCAACAATAAATCCTCCTGATGAAGATTTTAAGTACCCAAATGGCGCTCTTCCTAAAAAGCTTCCTTTAACTGATTTCAATTTTATAGTTTCAGCAATTTTGATTTGCCTTTCATTCTTTGGCTTTAGGTAACCAAGTCTCAATAAGCCGTCAGATAATAAATCTTGGGTTGCTGAATTAATTAATTCAACCTGTATTTTTCTATTATTAAGTTCAATGTAGTTTTCAACTAATGAAATCAAATTATTTGCAATATCACTTGAATTAAAAATTAATAGTTTTTTATTTCTAAATGAAAAATCTTTAATAAGAGTGGAAAAATCTCCTTTTTTAATAATTTCATCTTCATCAATTTCTGAATCAATAATTAATTTATCCAAATCGTATCCATTATTCAGGGTGTGATTTAAATAAATTGAAAGTAAATCATCATGATCATTGAATGATTTATTACTAATTAAGCCTATTGTCTCCATAAATAAATATTTATATTAACCTGTCTGTTGTTATAGATACTTTATTTAGTTATCCTTTAAATAGAATAAAGTTACATAAAGGTAATTTCTACAAATACGAGACAAATATATTGAAATATTCGATAAATAATTTCATAAAAAATAGACCCAAAACAAAAATTGTTTGCACAATAGGCCCTGCGACTGGTGAAGTCGATACTTTAAAAAAACTAATAAAAGAAGGTATGTCTGTAGCTAGATTAAACTTATCTCATGGTGAAACTAAAGAGCATATGAAATATGTTGAAAATTCCAGAAAAGCAGCTGAAGAACAAAAAGTTCCATTGGGGATATTAATTGATATTCCTGGCCCTAAATACAGGGTTGGAAAGATCCCTAATAATTCTATAAATTTAAAAAAAGGTCAAAAAATAACTTTAGGCTCTACAACAGAAATTGATGATAAAATAATCAAAAAAGTTAAAGTATGGCCAGAAGGGCTTAAAAAAGATTTAAATGGAATTAAAGTAATTTTCCTTGATGATGGTGCTATAAAATTAAAAGTAAATAAAGTTAATGGCAGTGGAATATTATGCGTAGTTCAAAATACTTCAATACTTAAATCTAATAAATCTGTAACTATTCCTGGATCAATATCCAAACTTGATTATTTTACTGACGAGACTATAAAAGGTTTAAAATTTGCAAAAAAAGTTAATGCTACTTTTGTTGGACTTTCTTTTATAAGAGATGAAAATGATATAAAAAAGGTTAAGGAGTACTACCGCAATAGTAATTTTAATCCCCAACTTATTTCAAAGATAGAGCTTCCAAGTTCAGTCCCTCATTTAAAAAAAATTATAAATGAATCTGATGGAGTAATGGTGGCAAGAGGTGATCTAGGCGTTCAATTGCCATTAGAAAAAGTCCCAAGGATACAAAAAATAATTATTGAAGAGGCAAATCATCAAGGAAAGCCAGTTATTACTGCTACACAAATGCTCGAATCAATGATTGAATCGCCATCACCAACAAGAGCAGAAGCAACAGACATTCATAATGCAGTCATGGATGGAACTGATGCAATAATGCTTTCTGCAGAAACTTCTATAGGTAAATACCCTGTTGAAACAGTTAAGAACATGGCAAAAATTTCAACCGAAGCAGAAAATTATTTTAATTTTGAAGAATACCTTGAAAAAAGATTTCTAGGAAAAGGATTTTCATCAATTGATGATGCAATTGCATATAATGCCTGTAAAACCTCAAATTTAGTAGAAGCAAAGGCGATACTAGCTTTCACTGAATCAGGTAGTACTGCTGGCAGAGTCTCATCTTTTAGGCCAAAAGCGCCAATCATAGGACTAATTCATGAGAAAAATGTAGAAAAGTTACTTTTAAGGTGGGGCATAATTCCTATATCAGCTCCTCAATTTAAGACAGTGCAGGCGATGTTTAAATTAGGATCTGATGTATCAATAGAGACAGGAATAGCAAAAAATAAAGATTATGTTGTTGTTGTAGCAGGAATGCCTATTGGAATACCAGGAAACACTAATTTACTAAGGGTCATACAGGTTCCTGAGCCTAAATAGCAGATTGATTTCTAAGTATATAAATCTACCTAATGATATAAGATTTCATTACTTAGAAAAAACAATTAAAAATCCTGATTTTACTCTTTTATTTTTGCACGGATTGTCATCATCCGCATACTTATGGGTACCTCTAGTTAAAGAATTTGATTCTAATAAGTCTGATATTTATTGCTTGGACTTAAGAGGACATGGATTAACTGGTAAACCAGAAGGCATATATTCTATCGAGTCCCTATCTAATGATGTGCTAAATTTTATTAAAAAGAAAAAATTAAAAGATATCATCATAATTGGACAATCTATGGGTGGGGATCTTGGTGTCTCAATTTGCCAACAAGCTAATGAAAGAATAATAGGGTGTATAGGAATAGATGGAGGTGCAATAAATTTAAAAGGAAATTTTGAATCAAAAAAAGTGGCATTAGAAAAATTAAGGCCACCTGACTTAGATGGCATGGATAAAGATATTATGTTAAAAAGATTAAGAAAAAATTGGCCTGACTGGTCAGAGGAAGCCATAATGGGCCAATTTAGTATTTTTTCTGTTGATAAAAATAATAAAATAACCAAGAGGCTGAGTTTAAATAACCACATTAAAATACTTGAGAGCCTATGGGAAAATGATTCAATTTCAAATTTAAAAAACATTAAAGTTCCCTTGTTATTAATATTAGTAAAATACAACATAGATTTAGCGTTCATTAAAGATAGTAATGTTACGATTGATATTGAAAGACTAAATGGTGATCATGATATACATGCACAAAAACCAAAATTAGTTTATGAAATAATTAAAAAAAGGATAGAAGGAAAATTTTTTGGCAGATAATAAATTAATTAAAAAACCTAGAATTATAACCTTATTTGGATCTGGAGAAACATCGCCTCATATGGCCAAATTATATAGAGGCCTAATTAATAATTTTGATTACAAGGCCAATAATAATTTTTTATTGGACACTCCATTTGGATTTCAAGAAAACCACACTATATTATCTAATAAAATAATTAAGTATTTTTCAGAAAAAGTAAACTTAAAAATAAATTCAATAAATTTTCCTGACGATAATTCATACGAAGAAAGAATTTCTCAAAATATTATTAATTCTGACTTTATTTTTTCTGGGCCAGGAAGCCCCACATATGCACTAAAAATATGGAAAAAATATGGTGTAGATTCATTATTAGAATCTAAAATAAATAACGGAGGAATAATAGCTTTTTCAAGTGCAGCGGCTCTAACTTTTGGATCGCATGTAATCCCTGTGTATGAGATTTATAAAGCGGGAGAAAAACCTAAGTTAATTCCAGGGCTAAATCTTATTAACTTTCTTTATAAAGAAACTATAGTTGTCCCTCATTTTAATAATAAGGAGGGAGGCGATCATGACACTTCTCATTGCTTTATTGGAAAGAAAAGATTTGATAACTTAATCAAAAATAGAGACATATTAGTAATTGGTATTGAAGAGCACACTTCTATTACTTTCAACCTAAATACCTCTTCTATGAAAGTTGATGGGAAAGGGAAAGTTTTTCTTAAATCACCTAAAGGTGTAATAGAAATAAATAGTGGAGAAACCTTAGGAATTGACGAGATAAATTCTAATTACACTCCTTTAATTGAAACTAAAGAAATTTTGAATAATAATCCTGAAGAAAAAGTAGATAATAAAGTTAATATAGATATAGATTTACTTATTGATATTAGAGATAAGGCCAGATTAAAAAAACTATGGGATATATCAGATCAAGTTAGAGATTTACTAATATCAAATAATATTGAAATAGAAGATAGATTTGATGGTTCTAAATGGAAAAGAATCTAAACTAAAACTATTTTATTAGTTAGCGTGCCAATTTTTTCAATACTAATATTAACAATATCTCCCTCACGCAAAGTGAAATCTTGGGGAGGAATAATTCCGGTCCCAGTCATTAAAACAGCAACATGAGGCAAATCATTACTTTTTTGTAGCCACTCCACCAACTCATATACATTTCTTTTCATCTCAGATGTAGAAGATTCTCCTTTAAAAACATTATTGCCTTCTCTGGTGATTGCTAGATTTACTTTAAGATTTTGAGGGTCTTCTATTTCATCTGTAGAGACTATAGATGGACCAAGCGAAAAAGATTTGTTATAAACTTTTGCTTGAGGGAGATATAAAGGGTTCTCCCCTTCTATTGATCTACTACTCATATCGTTTCCTATTGTATAACCTGCTATTTCTCCATCAATAATTACTACTGCTAGCTCTGACTCAGGAACATCCCAGCCAGAATCTTTTCTTATACCTAATTCTTCATTAGGGCCTTGCATTCTCTCTCCAGTGCCTTTAAAAAATATTTCTGGCCTATCTGCAGAATATACTTTTGCATATACATCAGGCGTATCACTTTCAGCTTGACGCTCTCGCATACTATCGCTATAAGTTACGCCAGCAGCCCAAACTTCTTGAGGGAATATTGGAGACAAGATTAATGACTCATCAATTTCATTCTGAAAGATAGGTAAATTTTCATTAGATATCATTTTTTTTACATACTGATTTGGCGAAAGGCTGGACTCCTTAGCAATCAAATATAGTTCGGAGAAATCACTTAAACCTAATTCATGATATGATTTTCCATCAAAAGCAACTAGAGAAGAGTACCATTCGTCCTTTATTATTGAATTTTGCTTTCTAAAATATTTCAATTAAACCTCCTTATATTCTCCTTCAATTGTATCTGAATCATCACCTTTGGGATCATCATTATCATCTGACTGTTGATTTTGCGCATCAGAATAAATATCTTGCCCAACTTCCTGCATTTTTGCTTGAAGTTCATTAGTCGCAATTGTAATCTCTTCGGTATTTTCTTCTTCACTTGATAATAATGAACTTAATTTTTCTTTTAATTCATTTATCTCTGATTTCTTATCTTCTGGAATTTTATCTCCATTTTCATTGAGTAATTTTTCTGAAGCATACATAGTACTTTCTCCATTATTTTTTGCCTCGACTTTCTCTTTTTTTGCCTTGTCTTCTTCAGCAAATTGAGACGCTTCGTTAACTAGCTTATCTATTTCACTCTCATCTAGCCCAGATCTGCCAGTTATAGTTATGTGCTGTTCCTTGCCAGTGCCTTTATCTTTAGCTGAAACCTTCAGGATTCCGTCAGCATCTATATCAAATGTCACTTCAACTTGAGGAACTCCTCTCTGAGCTGGAGCTATTCCATCAAGATTAAATCTTCCTATTGA
Organism: Chloroflexota bacterium; assembly: GCA_036165455.1. GTDB lineage: Bacteria > Chloroflexota > Dehalococcoidia > Lucifugimonadales > Lucifugimonadaceae. Next base: position 10,223 of record JAYZIQ010000066.1, read on the forward strand.
GACATTATCTGTGGCCATCTCTCTTTCTCCCTGTAATACATGAATTTCAACACTTGTTTGATTGTCAGCTGCGGTAGTAAATGTTTCACTTTTTGATGTTGGAATAGTTGTATTCCTCTCGATTAGAGTAGTCCTAACTCCTCCAAGCGTTTCGATACCCACAGAAAGAGGGGATACATCTAATAATAAAACATCCTTTACGTCCCCTTCTAATACTCCCGCTTGAATAGCCGCTCCCATTGCAACTACTTCATCAGGGTTAATTCCTGCAGAAGCTTCCTTGCCAAATATCTCTTTGACTTTATTAATTACTGCTGGCATTCTAGTCATTCCACCAACTAAGATAATATCCGAAATTGATTTTGTATCTATTTCTGAGTCCTTTATAGCCTGCTTACAAGGCTTAGCTGTTCTTTCAATAAGGCCTGCAGTAATTTCTTCTAGCTTAGCTCTAGTTATATTTGAAACTAAATGCTTAGGCCCATTAGCATCAGCTGTAATGAAAGGCAAATTGATTTCTGTTTGGGTAACTGTAGATAATTCAATTTTAGCTCTTTCTACTTCAACTCTTAACCTCTGTAAAGCTGCAGGATCTTTTTTCAGATCTATTCCTTCATTTTTCTTAAACTCTTCAGCAACATGATCTAAAAGGAGATTATCAAAATCATCTCCACCAAGGTGCGTATCTCCGTTAGTTGATTTAACTTCAAAAACACCTTCGCCTAATTGTAAAATTGTTATATCAAATGTTCCTCCCCCTAAATCATAAACAGCTATTGTTTTATCACCTTTAGAGTCCAAGCCATATGCTAATGAAGCTGCGGTAGGCTCATTAATTATTCTCATAACCTCTAGGCCAGCTATCTTTCCTGCAACCTTTGTAGCTTCTCTTTGGCTGTCACTGAAATATGCAGGTACAGTAATGACTGCTTGGGTAACCTTATCTCCTAATTTATGCTCTGCATCCTCTTTCAATTTCTGTAGCACCATAGCAGAAATTTCTGGAGTTGAGTGTTTTTTTCCAGAAAGTACAACCTCAACATCTCCATTTTTAGCTTTTTCAAGTTTATATGAAATTCTAGAAGCATCTTCTTTAACTGAAGAATCATCAAATCTTCTTCCTATAAATCTTTTCGCTGAATAGATAGTGTTTTCAGCATTAGTAACACTTTGTCGTCTAGCAAGCTCTCCAACAAATCTTTCATCAGTTTTTGAATTCACCCCAACCACTGAAGGGGTTGTTCTCTTTCCTTCTTTATTTTCTAAAATTATAGGTTCCCCTGCCTCCATCACTGCAACTGCAGAGTTAGTGGTTCCAAGATCAATTCCAATTATCTTAGCCATTATTTTTTCTCCTTAACTTCATTTTTCTGATTTGCAATTTCTACTTGCGCTGGTCTAATAACATCATTATTCATTGTGTAGCCTTTTCTTAAAATTTTAATAATTGACCCAGGTTCATATTTATCAGTTTCTGTAGTTAAAACCGCTTCATGATAAACAGGATCAAAATTTTCTACTTCTTTTATCTCTTTTATATTTTCAGATTCAAAAATTGTCGTAAATTTTTCTCTTATACTATTCAACCCTTCCAATATTAAATCCGACGATGCATTTTTTGCTACAGAATCTAATGCTAGGTCCAATTCATCAATTACAGAAAGGACTTTGAGGGAAACGGTTTTCTTTCCTCTGCTTTCTATTTCACTTAATTCTATCTTCATTCTATTTCTATAATTTACTAAATCTGCTTGGGCTCTAGCTGCAATATTCTTAAAATCATCTCTTTCTTTTTTTAAATTAATAATCTCTGTTTCAGATTTTGATATTTTTTTTTCTTTCTTTTTATCACTCATTTAACTTATGACTTTTGAAAGTAAAGATTTTAATCTTTCATCCAACATATTTTTTCTGGATCTCATATTGGTTTCATTTATACTATCTACAATCATTGAAACCTCATCTAAGCCCTCAACAAATTCCATAATAATTGCTATTCCAGCTAAATTAACTCCAAAATCATCCACTAAAGTCTTGATAATCTTGAGTCTAATTAAATCTTCCTCAGAATATAATCTAAGCATACCTACAGATCTAGAAGGGCTTACAAGTCCGTATTTCTCATATTTTCTCAATGTTTGAGGGTGAACTTCAAGAAGCCTAGCTGCTACGCTTATTATGTATACTCCGCTTTCCAATTTATATATCTTATATTCTGTTTCTTATAACATTCGGTATATTATAACTTGATACAGATCATGTCAACATAAATTTTTATTTTAAACTTTTATAGTTTAATATTGTTTTCATGGCTAAAAGCACTATAAAAACAAGGAATATGATAATGAGACAATCATATTTAGGTTCAGATATTCCTAGGGTTGTTTTAGATAGATTGCCAATATATTTGCGCATATTGTCTCAACTTCAACAAGAAGAAATAAAAATTACAAACTCTAAAGAATTATCACTTTATATGTCCATAGAATCATCCCAGATCAGAAAAGATTTAACATCTCTTGGTATAAATGGAATTAACGGGAAAGGATATAGTGTAAAAATTCTTAAACAAAGTTTGCAAAAATTACTAGGTCTAGATGCTAGCTGGAATGCTGTTTTAATTGGAGGAGGCACCTTGGGTAGGTCTGCAATGGAATTTATGAAACAGAAAAAATCTCAAACATACAGAATAGTTGCAGCTTTTGACCCTAACAATAGAATGATCGGTAAAAAAATTTCTAATTTAAAAATTCAAAATATTAAAGATCTTCAAAGAACTATAAAAACAAGAAACATAAAAATTGGAATAATTGCCACTCCTAATAATATTACTCAATTTGTGGCAAACATATTAATTGAAAATGACTTATATTATTTAATTAATTTTTCTAGTTTTACGCCAAAGATACCTGATTATGTAATAGTAAAAAATTTGGATCCAGGATTAGAAATTGAATCTATGACTTACCATTTAAGGCAAAGAAGGATAAATAAAATAGCAAGTTAATTTATTCTATCGGCAAGTATAGTCACTGTATTGTTAACAACTTCTAAAAATCCTCCAGTTATGCTGACTTCTTCATTTTTATTATTAAGTCTCCAAGTTACTTTACCTTCAACAAGCTCGGTTATTAAAGGAACATGCTTAGGCAATATTCCTAATTCTCCATCGGCACTTTTAACTCCGACATAATCTACATTTCCAGAAAAAACATTTTTTTCAGATGTTACTATTTCAAGTTTTAGGCTCATGATTAACTCTTTAAAGTTTTTGCTTTCTCAACTGCCTCTTCAATTGTTCCAACCATATAAAATGCTTGCTCAGGCAAATCGTCATGCTGACCACTCAATATCTCTCTAAAGCCTTTAACAGTATCTTCAACTTTCACATATTTACCAGGAATTCCCGTAAATACTTCCCCAACATGAAAAGGTTGAGTCAGAAATCTTTGAATTTTCCTTGCTCTAAATACTATTTCGCGATCTTCTTCTGATAATTCTTCAATACCAAGAATTGCAATTACATCCTGCAAATCCTTAAATCTCTGCAACACTTCTTGTACTTCTCTTGCAGTATTATAGTGGTCTTCACCAACTATTCCTGGTTCCATAATTCTTGAATTTGAAGCAAGAGGATCTACTGCAGGAAAAAGTGCTTGAGCTGCTAATGATCTCTCCAATGATATAGATGCATCTAAATGCCCAAAAGTAGTAACAATACCTGGGTCAGTGTAATCATCTGCAGGTACATATACTGCTTGAAAAGATGTAATAGATCCATCAACTGTAGATGTAATTCTTTCCTGTAAATCTCCCATTTCAGTTGCAAGGGTTGGTTGATATCCTACTGCTGATGGCATTCTGCCTAATAAAGCAGAAACTTCCATTCCAGCTAAAGTATATCTATACACATTATCTACAAATAGCAATACGTCTTGTTTTCCTACTTCTCTAAAATATTCTGCCATGGTCAGGCCTGTCAAAGCTATACGAGCTCTTGTTCCAGGAGGTTCATTCATTTGACCAAAAACTAGTGCTGTATTATCTAGTACTCCATAATCCTTCATTTCATGCCATAAGTCATTTCCTTCTCTAGATCTTTCTCCCACTCCTGCAAAAACAGAAACTCCGCTATGCTCTTGAGCAATATTTCTAATTAATTCTGTAATAATCACAGTCTTTCCTACACCTGCCCCACCATATGCACCTACTTTTCCACCTTTGGCAAAGGGAGTGATCAAATCAAATACTTTTATTCCTGTCTCTAGAACTTCAGTGCTTCCACTTTGTTGCTCGAAAGTTGGAGCTGGCCTATGAATAGGCCACCTTTCTTCAGCATTAACTTCGCCTAGATCATCTAATGCATCTCCAAGAACATTAAAGATTCTCCCTAAAGAAGCTTTTCCAACTGGCACAGAAACGGCAGCTCCGGTATCTTTAACTGTTAATCCTCTAGAAACTCCTTCTGTAGCTCCCAGTGCTAAACATCTTGCCCAATTATTTCCTACATGTTGCTCTACTTCCAATACTAATTTTTCACCATCTACTTCCATTTCTAGTGCATTATAAATCGCCGGAAGTTTATCATTTGGAAATTCAACATCTACTACAGTACCAATAACCTGCACTACTTTTCCTTCAACATTATCAGCCATTTTATTTCCTTTCACTCTTGTTAGTTAGTTTCATTATTCTAAGGCCAAGGCCCCTCCAATAATATCTAATATTTCTGATGTAACTGTTTGCTGTCTTGCTTTATTTAAATCTAATGTTAGATCTTGCTTTAATTCATTAGCATTATCAGTAGCATTCTGCATTGCAACTAATCTAGCAGAATGCTCACTAGCTGTAGAATCTAATATTGCATTAAATATATTAACTTCTATATATCTAGGTATTAAAGCATTTGACACTTCTTCAAGGCTGGGTTCATATAAGTATTCAGAGAAAGTTTTTTCTTCTGAATTTTCATCAATTTGAATAGGCATAAGTTTTTTAATTCTAGCTTTTTGGACAGCAGTACTTATAAACTCAGAATAAATAATATTTATCTCACTAAATTCTCCTGTGGAATGTCTTTCAGTAATAAATTTAGTCACATCAGACACTTCATCAAAAGTAGGCATATCAGATACCTGATAAAATGCAGATTGATTATCAGTTGTTCTAGAAATAAAACTATTGCCTTTCTTTCCAATAACTACAATCTCATTGTTAGAATTACTATTCTCAAAATAATTAGAAGCTGATTTTAAAACATTAGATACTAATGCTCCGCATAGTCCTCTATCAGGAGTTACTAAGATAACTAAATTTTTACTACCTTTAGTTTCTTCAGAATTAAAAATTTCTGGATTGCTTAAATAGAAATTTGAAAGAATGGAGTTTAGTTTTTCTCCATATGCTCTACCATCAATAACCTTATCTTGAGCTTTTTTCATTTTAGCTGCAGCTATCATTTGAAGCGCATTGGTAACACGAGAAGTGCTCTCTACGCTTTTTATTCTACTTCTTAATTCTCTTAAATTTGGCATATCTATGTATTAAAAATTTTATTAAAATCTTCAGCTGCTTTCTTTATTTTAGGCATATCTTCCTCACTCAAGTCTCCAGAATTTTTAATATTATCTAAGGCATCAGAAACATTAGAATTCGCATATTCATTCCAAGCTTTTTCGTATTCTGCTACATCAGAAACATCAATATCATCTAGCAATCCTTCTGATGCTAAATACAATAGTGTTACTTGATTTTCTAAAGAAACTGGCTCATATTGTGGTTGTTTTAATAACTCTACAATTATCGCCCCTCTGCTTAATTGCTTTTTAGTAACATCATCCAAATCATCAGAACCAAATTGAGCAAAAGCTGCCAGTTCCCTATATTGAGCCAGCTCAATTTTCAAACTACCTGAAACTTTTTTCATGGCTTTTGCTTGAGCTGAACCTCCAACCCTACTTACAGATAATCCAGTATTAAGAGCAGGTCGTACTCCGGAATTAAATAAGTCTGATTCTAAATAAATCTGTCCATCAGTTATTGAGATCACATTTGTAGGCACATATGCTGATACGTCACCAGCAAGAGTCTCAATCACAGGCAAAGCAGTTATTGAGCCTCCGCCATACTCCTTCTCTACTCTTGCTGCTCTCTCCAGGAGCCTTGAATGTAGATAAAATACATCTCCTGGATATGCCTCTCTTCCTGCAGGCCTTCTTAGTAAAAGAGACATCTGTCTGTAAGCCCAAGCATGTTTACTTAAATCATCATATACAATCAAAACATCTTTTCCTTGATCCATAAAATATTCTGCCATCGCGCAACCTGCATAGGGAGCTAAGTATTGAAGTGGAGCAGAATCGGATGCATTCGCGGCAACTACAATTGTGTGATCCATTGCATCATATTTATTTAGTGTATCAACTACACTTGCAACTTTAGAAGATTTTTGGCCTATTCCTACATATATGCATATAAGATCTCCGCCTTTTTGATTTATTATACAATCTATAGCTACAGCAGTTTTACCAGTACTTCTATCTCCAATAATTAACTCTCTTTGGCCTCTTCCAACCGGAACTAATGCATCTACAACTTTTACTCCAAACTGAACTGGTTGATCTACAGATTTCCTACTAACAACATTAGGAGCTGGTTTTTCAACTGGTGCGGTTGAATTAGTTTTAATCGATCCTTTTCCATCTATAGGCCTACCAAGAGGATCAACTACTCTTCCTATTAATTCTTCTCCAACAGGCACTTCAACAATTCTTCCAGTTGCTTTTACTTCATCGCCTTCTTTTATATCTAGATAATCACCCAGTACCACGGTACCTACACTGTCTTCTTCTAAGTTAAGAGCCATCCCCAAAGTTCCATTAGGAAATTCAAGTAATTCACTATATTTTACATTGGATAATCCATGAATCTGAGCAATTCCATCACCTGCTTCAACCACTGTCCCAACATCAACTAGCGATGACTTATCACCATAATCTTGAATTTGTTTTTTTATCACTGAGGATATATCTTGCGAAGCCATTTTTTCTCCTAAATCTACTTAATCAATAATTGATTCCTTTAATCTATCTAATTTTCCTTTAGTACTCATATCCAGCATTTGATCATCAAATTTAGCTATAAAGCCTCCTAAGATTTTCCTGTCAACCAAATTGACACTAACCACTTTAGATCCGACTAAATCACTTAATTTTTTATTAATTTTAACTATTTCTTCTTGCTCAAGCTGAAAAGCGGTAATAACATCTGCTCTTTTTATTCCAGTTAAGTTATCAACAAGTTTATTAAATCTATTAAGTATTGAATCAAGAAGATATACATTTCCTTTTTCAATAATTAATCTTAAAAAATTTAACTGTCTTTCATTGGTTTTAATTTCTGAATTACTAATCAGCTCAAGTTTATTTTTATTACTAATCTTCGGATCTTGAAAAAATTCTACTATTTTTGAGTCACCGAAAACTTCGGATAAATCCTCTAAAAATAATTTCCAAGAATCTAATTCTTTATCCTCTCTGGCAATGTCAAAAATTGCATCGGAATACCTATTTGTTGTCGAAGAATTTTTCATAAAATATCACTCAAATTAAAGCGCCTTTTCTTCTAAAGCTTTATTTATTAATTCAGAATGAGATTTTTCATCTATCTCTTTTTCAATTACCTTGCCTGCCGCATCCACAACAAGTTCGCCGAACCTGTTCTTTAATTCAAGAATTGCACTATCTCTCTCACTATTGATTTCCTTTTTTGCCTTCTCCATCATCTGAGAAATTTCAGCAGTTATTTTCTCTTTTTCATCCTCTCTTAATTGGTTTGAAGCCTCTCTGGCGGCCTCAACCAATTTCTTACCTTCTAATCTTGCTTGAGAAAGCTCTTCTTCAATTTTACTAGCAGCTTCTTCTGCCCCTTTTGAAGCAGATTCTGCATCGCTCAATCCTTTTTTTATCTTTTCGGCTCTTTCATCTAAAAGTTTCACTACAGGTTTGTAAAGAAACCTTGATAAAAGAAATACCAAAATAGCAAAGCTAATTAATTGAGTTATTAAACCTGGTAAATTTATACCCATAATACTCCTATTTTTTAACCTTTCTTAGCTGAAGCTAGCTGGAGGTGTAGTTCCACCAACGAATAGAATAATAATTGCAATAACTAAAGCATAAATTGCTATTGCTTCAGTAAAGGCAATTGCAAGAATCATATTCTGCTGTATTGGCCCCTCAGCTTCTGGATTCCTTCCTAAAGCCTCCATAGCTTTTCCTGCGAGCATTCCAATACCTAATCCTGGGCCCAATGCTCCAAGACCAATAGCTATTGCCGCAGACAATGTTCTTAAGTCACCAAAAATAAAATCTCCCATTTTATCTCCTTTAATTTATTGTTTTGTTTGTAATTTTTTTATTCATTTTTAATGTTCACTATGATCTGAAATTGCTGTAATTCCAAAAATCAAAGTCAATATAGAAAATATAAATGCTTGAATAACACCTACAAATAATTCAAGTCCCATAAATGGAATAATACCAATAAATGGCAACAAGAACATCATTGCAACAAGCAAAACTTCACCTGCGAACATGTTACCAAATAATCTAAAGGTAAAGCTAACAACTCTTGCGAGCTCAGCTATAAGTTCAAGTAGTCCCACAAATAACATTATTGGGGAAGAAAAATTGAAAAATTTACCACCATATTTTTTTATCCCTAGCGCACTGATTCCCCAAAATTGAACTGCAACCATAGCAACTATTGCTATTGCTAGAGTAGTATTTAGGTCAGTATTTGCGCCTCTCAAAATTGGCAGAAGTCTTCCTGCAGATTTACCTTCTAAATCACCACTTTCAACTTTACTATGATTATTAATTACATCTTCTACGAGTACTACTCCCCCACCGTTTTTAATTTTATCTTCACCGCGACCAGGCGGAAGATAGCTTATCCCTAACCCGGGTATCTTATTAAAAACTACTAAATGTTCTTTGAGTGCTTCTTTGCAAGTATATTCTTTTGAATGATCTGAGCCGTGATCTGAGCCGTGATCTGAGCCGTGATCTGAGCCGTGATCTGAGCCGTGGCAAGAATCAGTTTTATGTTCTTTATGAGAATAAACAACTTCAGCAGACTCAACTATTCCAATCGTGCCAACTCCCGGTAAAACTCCTACCCAGTTTGAAACAACTACACATAAAAAAATTGATAATACTAGAGGTACAAATCTTCTTCCTTTTTCACCACCTGATATTGTTTGAGCAAGATTTACAAAAAACTCAACAATTACTTCTGCAATATTTTGCAATCTGCCATTTGGCACACTCTTCATATTTCTTGTAGAAACAAAAACGAATGTTAACAGTGCGCCCATACTAATCCATAAAGTCAAAGAAGTGTTGGTAAATCCAAGGCCGGGAATAACTTCCCCTGGAAGCTGAATGTGAGCTATGGGACTTTGGAAAAATCCTCCAAAAGGAAAAGCTCCTCCAATTGCACCACCTAAAATAGAAGTAATAAATAAAATAAGAAAGAAAGGCAATATTATTGATTTATTCATTTATCTCTTCCATCATTTAGTATTTCTCTAATGCTTGACCTTATCCCTAAATAAGAAACCACTATGCCAATTAATCCTCCAATTGATGCGAAAATAATGGGCGAACCAATAAAACCCCCTATCCATTTTCCCACCAAAACTAGACCTATGGTTATAAGTACCACAAACCATCCAAGGCCAGTCATTTTTCCAAAAACTATGAAATTCTTTTTCATAATTAATCCATTTCTTCTGCATTATCTTTTAAGAAATGAACCATCATAAATCTAACATATTGATTTTTCCAAGACAAGAGAAATTTATTTGAGTATTTTTTGCAAAGATATCTAATTATCTCCCAAGCTTTCTAAATCAAGAGTGTCAATAAAATCAACAAACTGACTTAGGTCAGTTTTATCCCTAATATCTGTTAACTTAGAATCAATATTAGTCTTGCTTTTTTTATTAACTGTTTCATTATCATGATCTAAAGTAACAGATACTTTATCAACAACATCATCATTGGCATATATTGGACAGGATACTCTTACAGCAAGAGCAATTGCATCAGATGCCCTTGAATCAATCATTATAATTTTATCATTGTTTTTAATTGCAACTTTTGCAAAAAATGTTTCATCTTTCATAGATTCTATTAATACGTATTCAACAGACACAGAAAGAGAATCAAGCAAAGAAATAACTAAATCATGAGTTAAAGGCCTAGCAAGAGAGACTTTCTGAAGTTTTATAGCTATTGCGTCAGCTTCGCTTGGCCCAACCCATATTGGAATAAACATTTCTTTAGATTTTAATTTTAGAATTACAACCCTCTGATAATTTGAAAGGCTAACCCTAATGCTATCTATGCTTAACTCTTCCATTAATTTACTCCTAATTTAAGTTTATTCAGGATAAGGACTATGTCAAACATATTCACTCACAGAACTTGTAAATTCATCTAGAGATTTATCAATGAAATTTCTGTATTGCTCTGAGGAAGAAATGCTTACTTCAGGAAAACTAATTCCTCTTGAAGAGTTTATAATATTTACCCCATTCCCTTTAGCAGAATTTATGGTCTCTTTAAAATTTCCTCCCTGAAATCCTAATCCAGGAATTAATATTGGAATCTGATTATTCTTTTCCCTAATTTCTCTTAATTCTCTTGGGAAAGTGGCTCCTACTACTAATCCCAAATTATTTTTCAAATTATTTTTTTCAACCATTTCTAATACTTTTTTATATACTTCTTCACCATCATCAACTATTAAGTTTTGCACCTCATTCGAGCCAGGATTTGAAGTTTTGCAAATAACTATTGCTCCTTCTTTTTCAGAAAAAGGTATTATTGAGTCAGAGCCCATATATGGGTTAATGGTTACAACATCAAATTTCCAATATGAGTACATTGCTTCAGCATAAGCATTTGCAGTAGAGCCAATGTCAGATCTTTTTCCGTCACCAATAATAATTTTCTCGGGAAAATTTGATTTTATATATTCTATTGCTTTCTTTAAATCTGCAAGGCCTTCGATTCCAGATTGTTCAAAATAAGCCATTTGGAACTTATATACATTGGTTTTTTCTGATGTTTGTTGTATTAAAAATTTACACCATTCGTATATACTATCGAAATTCAATTCTCTAATTTTCTCATAAATTGGGTCAATACCTACACAAACTAAGAATTCTTGGTTAAACTTTTCTAATTTTTCTACCCAATTTGAACTCATCTTGATTTTCTATTCACCAATATATTATGAACTGTTATAGATAATATAGCCACCAAAATAGAATAAATCGATAACCTTACAACTGAACTGTTGTCAGCAGAAGAGATTGAAGTATATATTGCAGTAGAAATATTTTGAGTTCTTCCTGGCATATTACCAGATACAACTATAGTGGCTCCAAACTCAGAAATGCTCCTAGCAAAACAGATTAATAACCCTGCAAACATTCCTTTCTTAGAAAGAGGGTAAATCACTTTGGTAAATATTTGAGGGAATGATAGCCCTAAACTTTTAGCAGTACTGATCAGATTGCTATCTATACTAGAAAATCCCAATTGAAATGATCTTACTATTAGAGGGAATGACACTATTGCTGATGCCAAAGAACCTGCTATCCAGGTAAAAACTAAACTGCTTCCTATAACTGAATATATAAATGATCCCAAAAAATATTTTGGGCTCAATAATATCAATAATAAATAACCAATAATTACAGGCGGAACTCCTAAAGGGAGTATGGACATTACTTCTAATATAGGCTTCCACCAAAAATTTTTAAATTCAAGAGCATAAGCAACTGGCAATGCAACTAAAGTAGCAATCAATGTGGCTACTAAAGCCCCACGAATTGAAAAAAGTATTAATTCAATATCATTTAAAATCATCGGTCACCATTTCGAATCCAAATTCATCAAACAATTCTCTGGAATTATCAGAAAATAAGTAGTCAATAAAATCTTCTTTTTTAGATAATTTATTATTCTTATTGTTGCCCATTTCTAGAACTAGATAATAAATTGTTTCATTCAAATTATCTCCTGACACTTTGAATGAATCTGGATTATTAATACCATTTATATAATCAGATTTATAAATTATAGCTGCATCCAAATGTCCATAATCCAATGCACCAATTAATGTCATTGCATTACTTGAAATTCTTAAATTTTTCTCCTCTAAAAGTTTCCTGCAATTTTCATATTTGTTCATAATTAAATGGGATTGCTTGCCAAGTGGGGCAAGCAAAGGATCAGCAACCCCAAATATAATCTCTTGATTATTACAGACTTCTTTTAAATATAAAGAGTCACCAAATTTATCCTTATAAATCAAAACTAATTCATTCTTGATCAAATGCTTAATAGATATAATCTTATTTAAATTTTCATCAACTAATTCTATGTTTTCCAAACCAGCAATAATAACTATATCCGGACTAGCTCCTAAATTAATCTTATTAATTAAAGAAAAAGATCCATCATAATCAATATTTATAGATTCTTTGTAATTATCTTTGATTTTATCTAGAGGGCCACTCAAGTAAGCCGCAGCGAATATATTAATTTCTTGGTCATAATCGTAATTAAGACAGCTGGTAATAATAAGGGGGGGGATAAGGCAGATTAAAAAAAATATTTTCTTTATATTACTTTTTTTTATTTGATTTACCTCATCCATTTATATTCTAATATGATTATATTAATATTTTCTAGATTTTCATATATTAGTGTATAATTTATGAATGAAAATGGATGAAGGAAAAAAATTCAATTTTGATAGCTTTTCTAACTTAGAGTTTTACAAAACAGTAAACTCAAATTTATTAGATCTTGCGGATATAAATACTAGCACCAAAATATTAGATCTGGGTTGTGGGAATGGTGGTATTACTGAAATGATTTTAAGCAAGGTCAAAGATGTCAGCAAAATTGCTATTTATGCAGTTGATAGTTCTTCTGCAGCAATATCTCTAGCATTAAAAAGATTTAGTGATAGAAAAGATGTAATCATAAATTATATTCAATCTGAAGCTCAAAATTTACATGAAAATTTAAAAGATAAGGTTGATACTGTCGTATATTGCAATTCTATACATTACATTCCAGAAAAAGAAGAAGTGCTAAAGCACATTGGCAATGGATTAAGTGATGGAGGTAAGCTAGCTTTTAATACATCATTTTTTCAAGGATCTCACCCACAAGAAACCGAATTGTTTCTAAGAAAATGGATGATGAAAAGCTTCAGATTATTAAAGAGGGAGTACAATTTGAGTCCTAGTAAAAGTAAAGTTCAGTCTAGAATTCAACTAACACCTGAAAACTACGAAGAATTACTTAATAAAAGCGGGTTCACCATATTGAAGAAGGAAATAGAAAACGTAAATGTTCCTCTTGATGGCTGGTATGAAATAAGCAGTTTTAAAGATTGGATTGAGGGAGTTTTACCTGGCATCCCATTAGATATCGGCAAAAATGTTTTGCAGGAGACAGTTTCTTCATTATTTAAAGAGCTAAATATTAAAACCTTGGACAGGAAGTGGCTCTCAATAGTTGCATTAAAGGGTTAAATATTCATCGAGAGACTTTACACTAAGGTTTTCTTCTAGAACCTTATCTCCAAAAACTGCTTTTGCAGTATCTAAAGAAGTAAAGCAAGGCAATTTTCTTTCAGTAGCAGCCCTTCTAATCCTAAAGCCATCATGCAGGGTTTTTCTGTCTCCAGTAACAGTATTAACAACAGCAATTACTTTTGCTGCTTTTATCATATCCAAAACATTTGGATTTTTATCTAGTCTTTTTTCAATTATTTCAGCCTCAAATCCAAGTGAATTAATTAATTTCGCAGTCCCAGGAGTAGCCACCATTTTATATCCTCTTTCATTAATTAATTTTATAAGACTCTCACTAACCCTCTTATCTTTATCAGCAATACTTAGTAACACGGACCCTTTTCTAGGAATATGTAGACCTGAGCTAATAAAAGCCTTAGAGAGTGCTTCTTCATAATTGTCTGAAATTCCCATTACTTCACCTGTTGATTTCATTTCTGGTCCTAAAAATGTGTCAACATCAGTTAATTTTGACATTGAAAAAACGGGGGCTTTCACAGCTGTAATATTTCTTTCTTTATAAACACCAGTTCCAAATTTTGAATCAATAAGTTTTTCACCCTGCATACAGCCCACTGCTAAATCAATCATTGGAACCCCAGTTGCTTTTGATATAAATGGGACTGTCCTGCTTGATCTAGGATTAACTTCAATTACATAAACCTTGGGATCTTTGCCGCTTCTATCTAAAATAAACTGAATGTTCATTAAACCTACAATATTTATTTCTTGTGCAATTTTTTTAGAATATTCTAGAATCACTTCTTTTTCTTGCTCTGTAATTCCTTTAGCTGGATAAACTGCTACAGAATCACCACTATGAACACCAGCTTTTTCTAAGTGCAGCATTATTCCAGGAATTAAAATGTCTTTCCCGTCAGAAACAGCATCAATTTCTAATTCAATACCCTCTATATATTTATCAATTAAAATTTCAGGGTTAATCAAATTAGAAAAATCGTGCTCTTGAAAATAACTTTCTAAGT
>JAYZIQ010000067.1:0-6387 GCA_036165455.1 Chloroflexota bacterium
GCAACAAAATTGATGATATGGGCAAGATTTTAGAAATGATTCTAAAGTCACCCAATATATCATCAAAAAAAGAAATATATAGTCAATTTGATCATCAAGTTCAATTAAATACTATTGTCCTGCCTGGAGAGGCAGATGCTGCAGTTTTAAGACTAAAAAAAGGCAATCAGGCAATTTCAATCAGCATAGATTGTGACTCCAAAAAATGCTATCTAGATCCTGAGATAGGGGCATCTATGGCTGTTGCAGAAGCATGCAGAAATGTAATATGCACTGGAGCAACGCCTATCGGATTAACAGATGGACTCAATCTAGGAAATCCAGAAAAAACTGATGTTCAATATCAAATAACTAAAACAATAGAAGGGCTAAAGAAAGCTTGTTTAGAATTTGGAATTCCTATAATTAGCGGAAACGTAAGCCTATACAATGAATCAAATGAAAAACCCATCTTCCCTACTCCGATAATAGGTGCAGTTGGCCACATTAAAGATTATTCAAAAGCTGTTACTGCATCTTTCAAAAATGTTGGAGATAAAATTATTATTATTGGAGATAAAATTATTAAAGATGATGATAATTTGCTATCCGGATCAGAATATCAAAAAATTATTGAGGGGAAGCTTTCTGGCTCGCCTCATATTGATTTAAAAAAAGAATTACACCTGCAAAATTCATTGTTAGAAATAATCGATAATAGACTAATTAATTCTGCTCATGATATCTCTACCGGAGGACTTTCTTTAGCAATTGCTGAAAGTTGTATATTAGGTGGAGTTGGATCTGATATATTACTAGATGCAGCTAATAAAAAGTCTGTTTATTTTGGAGAAAATAGATCTGCAGTAATTGTGAGTTGCAGTCCAAAAAATACAAAAAAGGTATCTGAAATTGCAAATAAGCATAATATTGATTCAAAAGAGATCGGGGTTGTTGCTGGAAACAACCTAATTATTAACCAAGATATTAATATAAAAGTTGAGAGATTAAAGTCAATTTTTTATAATCAGTCAGGTTAAATTCATTATTCAAGCAATATGCCAATATACGAATACAAGTGTTTAAATAAAAATTGTGATACTGAAATATTTGAAATAATTCAAAATTTCAGTGATAAGCCTATTGCTAAATGCCAAGACTGCAATAAGAATTGCGAAAGAATAATTAGTGCATTTTCTGTTCATTTCAAAGGCTCAGGATGGTATTCAACCTCAAATAGGCCATCTAGTGCCCAATCTAAATCAAAGCCTTCTAAAGATACTACTAAGCAAGATAAAAAAAATACTAAAAAAAATAAATCTACTAAATCAAAAAAGACTGATTAATGATAGCGCTAATTCAGAGAGTCAAATCAGCCTCTGTATCTATTAACTCCAAAGTTTACTCAAAAATTGATAAAGGGGTTTTAGTTTTATTAGGAATAATTAAATCCGATACACACGAAGATTCTGAATACATCATAAGAAAATTAATAAATTTACGCTTATTCCCTAGTGATTCTTCAAATTTAGATACATCTGTTAAAAATGAAAATATATCAATTTTGGTTATCAGTAATTTCACTTTGTCGGGCATCACTAGGTCCGGCAATAGACCTGATTTTAGCAATGCAATGAGCTCGGAAAAAGCTAAGATTATTTATGAAAAATTCTTAGTAAAATTAGAACAAGAGCACCCTCTAATAAAGACAGGGGTTTTTGGAGAAGAAATGGAGGTAGAATTAAATAATTGGGGTCCTTTGACTTTAAGTATTGATTCAAAAGACAGAAAGGTTCCTAGAAGTAGCTTTTAGGCTACTTCTAAGCTACTGTCTAGTGCCTTTGCAGAATGTGTAACTGAACCTATGGATATGATATCTGGCAAACATAAAGCATAGCTTCTTATTGTCTCTTTATTTATTCCGCCTGATATTTCAATAATTATATCTTTATTTTTTGACCTTATTTTTTTTACTGCTTCAGAAGCTCTCTTTGCCTCCCAATTATCTAGCATTATTCTCTCTATAGGTAAAAAAAGTGCTTCATTCAATTGAAATTCATTTTCTACTTCTACCTCTATTTTAAGTTCAGGATATTCATGCTTTGACTTCTTAACTATTTCATTTAAATTACCTGAATTCAGATGATTATCTTTCAACATAATCATCTGACCTAAATCAATTCTATGGTTAGCGCCTCCACCTGCCAGAACAGAATATTTATCCAAAATTCTCCAACCCGGAATGGTTTTTCTCGTATCAACTATATCTACATTAAGATCACTAATTAATTTTTTGTACTCATAAACTGAAGTTGCAACTCCACTCATCCTCTGAATGAAATTTAAAGCTGTCCTCTCTGCTGAAAGGATTGATTTAGCAGGGCCATCTATTTTCGCAAATACTCTTGAATCTGAATATCTATCATCAATCAGGGAATTAAAATTTATTTTGGGGTCAATTTTTTTGAATACAAATTCTGCTACATCTATTCCAGACAGAACCCCTGGCTGCTTAAGTATTAATTCAAAATCTAAAACTAAAGATTCATCTATTGAAACTTCAGTGCTCGGATCTCCATTAGAAAGGTCTTCGCTAATTGCAATATCAACCAATTTTTCAATGGATTCAAAATTTGTAAATCTCATTATTAGAGCTCTAGCATCCTGTCTAGGGCTATCTTTGAATTCAGTCTAGTTTCAAAATCTACTTCGACTTGATTTATTACTAATCCAGCCGCAATTCCATCTAAAACCCAAAGCAGGTAAGCTGGATGAATTCTATACATTGTTGCACAAGGACACACAATTGGATCTAAGCAAAAAATATCTTTATCTGGATTCTCCAATGATAGTCTTTTTACTAAATTAATCTCAGTTCCAATTCCCCAAACAGACCCTGAGCTTGAATTACTTACAACATCAATAATATATTCTGTGGAGCCAACATAATCAGCGTTCTTTACAACCTCATTAGTGCACTCAGGGTGAACTATAACTTTTGCGTGCTTCTCATTTTTCGCTATATCTACTTGATCTACAGTAAATCTAGTATGAACAGAGCAATGGCCTTGCCACACCAAAACTTTTGCTATTTTTATTTCTTCACTTGAAAGACCCCCATTTAATTTAAAAGGGTTCCATACTTTAATTTGCTCTAAATTAATGCCAAGTGAGAGAGCAGTATTTCTGCCTAAATGCTGATCAGGAAAGAAAAATATTTTTTTGCCTTTATCAAGATACTTGGTAAACGCCTTGTCTGCATTACTTGATGTGCAGACTAAGCCTCCATTCTCTCCACATAATGATTTAATTGCGGCAGTTGAGTTCATATAAGTTATCGGCACATAATTGTCTGTAAAAGATGAAACAAAATCCCATGCATCTTGCACGTCTTCTGATGGAGCCATGTCTGCCATAGAACACCCAGCTGCCATATTTGGAAGGATTACTTTTTGGTTTCTGGAAGTTAATATATCAGCTGTTTCCGCCATAAAGTGAACCCCACAGAAAACTATAAATTCAGCATTTCTTTCCTTGGAAGCTTCTAGCGATAATTTAAAAGAGTCTCCGGTTGTGTCAGCAAACTTTATTACTTCTTCTCTTTGATAATGATGACCTAAAATATATAGTTTTGAACCTATAATCGATTTCATTCTTTTTACTTCTGAATCAATTTCTTCTGGGCTCATTTTTAAGTATCTGTTAGGCACTTTTTGCCACTTAACACCTGACCTGAATTCTTCCTCAAGAGTCTTGCTTCTAAGATTATCGTCCAACTGGCAAAAAGAAGCTTGCTCCAGCTCAGTAACTGGAATAGATAATTTTCTTGGTTGATAAGATTTAATGTTCAATTAATTGGCCTTCAATTTCATTATTAATTTTTCTCTGAACTTGACCTGTGAGAGACCAAGTTCTGGCTTCTGTTATTGTCACCTCAACAAAATCTCCAATTTCTACATCATGCCCATCCAGATAGACTAGTTTATCTAATCTTGAACGACCTGAATATACTCCCTCAGAATTATTTTCAACTAAAACTACTTGACTAGTTCCTTGATACTCAGAATTAAGCTCCAAGCTAATCTTTTTCTGAGCTTCTACTATTTCAGCCATTCTTCTCTTTTTTTCTTCCCTGCTCACGTCATCTCCCATTTTTCTTGATGCAATAGTGCCTGGCCTATCTGAATATATAGATGCATGAACTTTATCAAATCTTACTCTTTCTACTATGTCTAAGCTTTCCCTAAACTGACTCTTTGTTTCTCCAGGAAATCCAATTATAAGATCAGTAGTAACTGAAACACTTGGTATGGTTTCTTTTATCTCTTGCACTTTCTCTAAATATTCTTCTCTTGTATATCCTCGCCTCATGTTCTCTAAGACATCATTATTGCCTGCCTGGAAAGGCAAGTTAATAGTCTCGCATACTTTTGGCAAATCTCTAATGGCCTTAATGATTTTTAATGACATATCATTGGGATGAGAAGTTAAAAACCTTAATCTCTTTAATCCTTCAAGGGAATCTATCTCTGCTAAAAGATCTGCTAAATCTGTCTTAGGTTTAAGGTCGTGTCCATAAGAATCTACATTTTGACCTAGCAAAGTCACCTCTTTTACTCCCCTTCGGATAAGCTTAGACACCTCATCTTTAATTTCTAAAATAGTTTTACTTATTTCTCTGCCTCTTCTATATGGAATAATGCAAAATGAACAGAATTTATTACATCCATGAATTATAGGTACAAAGCTTGCAATTTTTGGCTGTATTGGAATCAGGTCAGGCATGCATCCGTCTAAATCATTATTTAATTTTTCAGAAACAGGTTCTATAATTTTTTCAAATTTTTGTGGAGCAGCCCAAATATCTACTTGCGGGAACCTTTTTTCAAGATCAATAGTTTTAGGCCCAACCATGCATCCCATTACACATATCATCATAGAAGGGTTTTTTTTCTTTATATTTTTAAGTTTACCTAATAGGCCTGTAGCTGTATCTTCTGCTGTCTGTCTTACAACACATGTATTCAAAATAACTAAATCCGAATAAACATTATCATTTTCTTCAAGGCCTAGCTCCTTCAATCCGCTAGCCAATCTTTCAGAATCAGATACATTCATCTGGCAACCAACTGTCGAAACATGAAAATTTTTCATATTTTTATTTATCCCTTTTATGGCGGAGAGTATGGGATTCGAACCCATGGTCGGAAATAATTCCGACATCGGTTTAGCAAACCGACGCACTAGGCCTCTATGCGAACTCTCCGACTAGCCTAATTTAAGTTCAAATTCTACTATTTCTAGTATAAAGATGTCTATAAGCATTTGATTTATGAAAAATGGTTATGATTTTTAAGGATTAAGAAACAGCAAATTCTTTAATATTTTTAATTGAAATTAGAAATATTGTGATGCTCTAAGCTTCAAGACTCAATCCACTTAGATCCATCTAGATAAATTTCTTTTTTCCATATTGGGATTTTCTTTTTAAAAATATCTAAAAACTCTATCATTCCTTCTAGTGACTCTTTTCTATGGGCAGAACTCATTATCACTAAGAGGCTTATATTTCCTGGACTAACTTCTCCTACTCTATGCACAACCCTAATATACCCAATGCCAAACTTGTCCTTGAACATATCAATCAGCTTAAAAATTTCTTTTTTAGCCATTTCTTCATAACACTCATAAAAAAGTTTGTTGACCTTTTTGCCATCATTAAAGTCTCGAGATATTCCAAGAAAAGTTAGCTCTGCTCCGTAAGATGACAATTTAGAAATTGAGTAATCTTCGGGATTTATGACATTATCTACAATTTCAACTACATCATTTGATGATCCTCCGCTAACGGGCGGGATAAGCGAAACTTCATCATCACTGCTTATAGTGAATTCATCCTTAACATACTCCATATTAACTGCAACCATGCAATTTTCGGCATTAATACTATATTCATTGATTAATAATCGCCTTAAATCTTTAACATTCATATTTTTTTTGGCTGCAATTTCAATAAAACTTGAACCAAAATCATCTTTTAATGAGGCAAATAATCTAATTTTCATGGTATAAATATATCAACATTCTTAAAATTAGTTATAAATTAATTGACATTATCTGTTTTAGCGAAATAAAATCATCTAGTTTTAAATTATTAAATAAGTTTTTGAGTGCAAAATATATATGGTAAGAATTAGATTAAGAAAAATTGGTTCCAAAGGACGAGCAGTTTATAAAATTGTCGTTGCTGATCAAAGAAAACCGCAAAGCGGGAAATATCTTGAAGAGGTGGGCACATATGATCCACACACAAGCCCAGCTACAGTCAATATAATTGAAGATAGAGTTTCTGATTGGATTACCAAAGGTGCACAACCATCAGAATCAGTTTTAAAGTTATTTCATATT
>JAYZIQ010000068.1:0-5155 GCA_036165455.1 Chloroflexota bacterium
TACTGATAATTTTTTTATGAGAACTGAATTTCAGTTGCATGATAAAAATGATACTTTTTCTGAAAATTCTTTTAATGATTTAAAAGATAAATTCGAATCGGAAGTTGCAAAAAATACAGGAATGGCATGGGATATAACTTATGCTGAAGAGAAGATTCCCGCCTTAATATTGATATCCAAAGAAGACCATTGCCTTAACAGCATTCTTTCAAAAATAAACAGTATCAATATATCTATAAAAGGGATCATATCAAATCATGAAATACATAAAAAATCCGTTGAACAAAAGGGTATAGATTTTTATTATCTCCCTATAAATAAAGAGGATAAGCAAAGCCAAGAAAAGGAGATATTAAAGATTTATAAATCCACGGGCTCTAAGTTAATAGTATTGGCAAGATATATGCAAATTCTTTCAGAAAATACATGCAAATTAATTGAAGGGAATGCAATAAATATTCATCACTCATTTCTTCCTGGATTTAAAGGCGCCAAGCCTTATCATCAAGCACAGAAAAGAGGTGTAAAAATAATTGGAGCAACTGCTCATTATGTGACCAGCGATTTAGATGAGGGGCCAATAATAGAGCAGGAAACTTTAAGAGTAAACCATTCTATGCCAATAGAGAAATTGATTGAAATAGGAAAAGATATTGAATCTATTGTTTTATCAAAAGCAGTGCAACTTCACTGTGAAAAAAGAGTTTTTTTAAACAATAACAAGACTGTGATATTTGAATAATTATTAACTTACTTGAACTTTTGAATTCAACAAATATACTTAAAAAATGATAAAAAAAATTACACTAATAAACTTGATACTAATTATATTGATTTCTTGTTCTTCAGAAAATAATAATGAAGATATAGATGTATCAGATGAGATTAAAACATCTATGATAACCGAAGAAAATAAAATATATGAGATTGGGGACTTTAAAAATATTGGGTGGAAGCAAAATAAGAAACTTGATAACTCTAATTTTCCAAAAACTATAGGCATATGGTACGGGTTTTTTAATAAACGTGATGTAGAAATATGGATTTATAATTCTCATTCTGATGTACTAGAAAACGGAATGGCCTATGCCGAAAAGGCAATAAATAAAAGACCTACTAATAGGGATCCCACTAATCCTACTGAAATTAGATATCATGCATATGTTATATCTGGAAATTCCTTAATTCTTTGCGAAGATAAAATAGAAGACTGTATAGAATTACTTTCTAAAATTAATTAATTTATGAATTTATACTGGAAAAATAAACCAGAAAAAATAAATTCATTATCGCTATCCGATAAAAAAATTATCAGTGAGCTGAATGTATATTCAAGGCATAAAATAAAGAATATTTTAATTAAGTCAGATAATACAGTAGGAATTTCATCACTTCTTAATTCTAAAGCTATTAACAAAATTAATGACTCAGGTGGCATCAAATTAATTTATATTGACCCTCCATATTTCACAGAAAAATCACAATTAATGAAGAAAACAAAAGAAGAAATAATTGCTTATAAAGATATATATAATCACTCCTTAGAAGATTATTTAAACGAAATATACATTCAAATTAAACTTCTTCATTCCCTGCTAAGTAACGATGGTTCTATATATGTCCATGTTGATTACAGGACAAGCAGTTATATTAGAATAATCTTGGATGAAATATTCGGTTACAAAAATCTTAAGGGTTACATAATATGGAATATTGATAATGGGGCTAAAAGTAAAAAATTCTGGAGTAATCAACATAATGATATTCTAGTTTATTCTAAATCAAACAAATTCATATTTAATTCATCATCCAAACTTCTTAAAACAGAATATTCTGAATCTAGCTTAAAAACTCACTTCAGAAAAAAAGATTCTAATGGAAGAGCCTACAGAGAAAGAAAAATTAATTCGAAATCATATAAATATTATGCAGAAGATGGAAAATTAGTGGGCTCTGTTTGGAATGACATTAAATCTATGGAAGCAAATTCACCTTTAATGAAAGAATATACTACTTATCCTACACAAAAACCAATTAGCCTGCTTAGCAGAATTATTTCAGCTTCTTCCAAAAAGGGAGACTTTATTATGGATACATATTGTGGCTCTGGGACATCGTTAGTAACAGCAAATAATCTAAATAGAAATTGGATTGGGATTGATCAAAGTGAAAAAGCTATAAAAATAACAGAGTCAAGAGTTAGTAATAATTACTATAGAATAGATTCCTAGGACCCTAAGCCTATATAATTTAATCCCACACTTTCAACACTAAACTTATCCAGTATATTCCTCATGTCAAAAATAATATTTGATTCCATTAAGTCTTTTAATTTATTTAAATCAATTGATTTAAATTCTTCCCATTCTGTCATAATAATGGTGCAATCCGCAGATTCTAAAGCTAGGTAAACATCACCAAATTGACTATATTTATTATCATTAATATTAAATTTGGCAACTGGATCATATGCTCTAACCGAGTGACCATCCTTAAGTAACATATTAATTAATTTTATAGATGCAGAATTTCTTATATCATCTGTTCCGGCTTTAAATGCTAAACCTAATATAGCGATATTCGCACTAGAAGAATTAATTTTTTTGGCTATCTTATCTCTTATTAAATCTACTTGCCTTTCATTTCTATCTAAGATTGCCTTCATAAAGGTAGATTCTAATTCAAAGGACTTGCCTAGCTCTATAAGAGCTTCAAGATCTTTTTCCAAACAAGGACCACCAAAACCTGGGCCAGGCTGCATATAATTGGTTCCAATTCTTGGATCTAGCCCCATTCCACTGATAACATCTTTTACATCAGCCCCCACCGATTCACAAATCTGAGCCATTTCATTAACAAAAGATACTTTATTGGCCAAGAAAGCATTTGATCCATACTTTATCATTTGAGCAGAAGGTAAGTTTGTGACAACAAATGGAATTTCTTTTTCTTCAACTAATATATCTTCTGGAACTAACAGATTTCTATTAATCAAAGGAGAATAGAAATTTTTTAATAAATCTATAGATCTTGAAGAATTTGCCCCCAAAACAATCCTGTCAGGGTTAAAGAAATCATATACTGCCCTACCCTCTCTTAGAAATTCAGGATTTGAAACAATTTCAAAATCTTCACCTTCCTTAAAAGTTTCCCTTAATTCTTCTTTTAGCATATTTACTGCAGTGATAGGCAAGGTGCTCTTGATAACAATAAGTGTAAATGGGCTCATATTAGTAATTAAGTCATTTAGGACAGCCTTTACTTGGGAAAGGTCAATATTGCCATTTAGATCAGTAGGAGTACCCACAGAAATTATAATAAGATCAGAATTCTTTATAGCTAAATTAGTATCTTCAGAAAACTCAATCATTTTATTCTGATTACAGTAATCTAGAAGAGACTTAAGCCCTTCTTCATATATGGGAGGGTCTCCATTTCTTAGAAGGTCAATTTTATCTTTATCAATATCAGTAGCTATTACATCGTGCCCCATTGTCGATATACCTAACCCAGTAATAAGGCCGACATATCCTGCGCCACCTATTATAGAAACTTTCATATGAACCTTAACTTCAATATTTGCTATAATAACAATTGAAATAACATTAATTTATTTAAACAATAAAGTCTAACAAGAATAATTACAGTGAAAAAATTAATTACAATTCTTATTTTATTAATATCCGGATTAATAATATCTTGTGGTTCATCAGATATACTTAATTTTGACCCAGACCCTACTCCTACTCCAGTGCCTACTCCTACTCCGGTACCTACTCCTACTCCAGCTGGGTATTCTGACACAATAAAAGAGTTATTCTTAGGATTATGTACATCATCAGCTAGTGAAGAATTTTGTGAATGCAGTGTTAATCAGATTGAAGAAAATATTCCTATAGAAGAATTCCCTGTAGAACCTCTTATGGAAAAGGTTCTAAGCGGAGAAATTAATGAAAGTTCTGACCCTTCAGGCTTGGCTAATATTTTTCCTCCAGAAGTAATGCAGGCCGTAGCTCCATGTTTTGATCTTATTAAACCAGAAGAAGAAATAAAACTAGAAGTTGCTGAAGAAGAAGTTGAAGATTTAAAACTACCCGAAAATACAGATAACTTATCTAAAGAAGATTTATTGATTCCTGTTACAGAGCTATGCTTAAAGCAAGGGTCACCAAAGTTCTGTGAATGCACAACCGAAACAGTATCAAATAACTACAATAATGATGAACTGCTCGAATTAAGAAAAGATCTAGAAAAAGGCTCTTTGCCGCCAGAGCTAATTCAACTTGGCATGATGAACTGCGCGATATATATAGGTCAGTAACTTAATACTTTCTCGTATTCCTCAGTAATCTTTTCGATCGTAAAATCTCTAGATCTTATCTTTGCACGATTTATTAATTCAGAATTATCGTCTGACAATACATCTTCAATAATTTTAGCTAAATGGCTATAATCACCAACTTTAAATAGCTTTCCGTTTACCCCATCATTTAAAATTTCTCTGGGGCCACTCGGACAATCAGAGGAAATTACAGGAATGCCTATTAACATTGCCTCTACTATTACATTACCAAAACCTTCCCATATCGAAGGCAATATAAATAGTTCAGATTTTGACATAAACTTCCAAGGATTGTTTTGATAGCCCAACAATTTCACCCTATCTTCAATATTATTATTTCTAATAAACTTCTCTAAATTATCTCTTTCTGAACCCTCTCCAACAATATACAAATTACAGTCAATCTTAGAATAAATTTCATTGAATGCCTTCAATAAAGTGATATGATCTTTTTGTTTAGTTAGTCTTCCAACACTGATGATTAACGGCTTACCACTTAATAAATCTGAGCCTATTTCCTCTTGAGCCAAAGATAAAATTTTTTCGTCAGATGAAGGGTTATAAATAGTCTTAATTTTAGATGAATCTAATTTAAAATTTTTAATTAAACTTTGTTTCACGCCTTCAGATATTGCAATTATATTATCTGACTTTGGGTATAGAAACCCCTTAATATTATTTATTAAAAATCTAGAAAAGAAAGACCTCTGTGTAATCGAAGAATGTTTAGGATCAACAGCTTCTCTAATAATTAGTTTGAATTTATTTTTTAAGCTGATTTTTAGGATTATAGATACTGGAATGTTTTTAGCA
>JAYZIQ010000069.1:0-24389 GCA_036165455.1 Chloroflexota bacterium
TAATATAAATAATTATGCAGGGAAAATTCCTGCAATCGATTTTTTAAGAGGATCTGAAGATTATAAATTTAGAATAGGTTGCATCCCTAGCAATCTATTAACACTATCTTTAGAGGATTGATGTAATGAAAATTGCTTTAATTAGTGTTCATGGAGACCCTGTTTTGCAAGCTGGCGGTAAAGATGCAGGTGGAATGAATATTTATATAAGAGAAGTGGCGGAGAGGCTGGTTGGTGAAGGCATAGATATTGATGTATTTACAAGGATGCATGACAGGAATGATGAAATTGAAGAATCTTTAATTAGCTTTAATATGGTTTATGTAAAAGCTGGCAAAGAATCTCTTGATAAATTAGAAATTTTTTCACATTTAGATGATTTTGCTAATGAAGTTGATAAATATGCACAAAATAATAATAAAACCTATGATTTAATCTATGCCCATTACTGGCTTTCAGGAGTTGTGGCATTAAAATTAAAAAAACTTTGGTTAAAGCCAGTGGTGACTAGTTTTCATACAGTTCAAGAAATAAAACAAGAAGCATTCCCTTTTAATATAGATAATCCAACCAGAGGAAAAGAAGAAAGGAATGTTTCTAAAGGATCTGACGCAATAGTTGTGTGGTCAGATCATGAAGAAAAATTCATTAAAGAAAAATTTAAAATTAATGCTGGCAATATTGAGATCATACCTCCTGGTGTAGATATAAATGTATTTAAGCCAGAAGATAGATTTAAATCAAGAGAAATTATAAATCTCAACCAAGATGAGAAGGTAATTTTATATGTAGGAAGACTAGAAAGATTAAAAGGGCTTGATATTTTACTAGAAGCCCTGTCATTGTTGGATCAAAGAGATATAAATTTATTAGTTGTTGGCGGTCTATATAATTTAGAAGAATTGTCTAGATTAAAAAAAATTTGTAACAATTTAGACTTAGATCGAAACGTGCATTTTATTGGATCTATAAATAGAAGAGAATTAAAATATTATTATAATGCTTCTGATTTATGCGTTTTACCTTCTTATTACGAGAGTTTTGGTTTATCAGCGTTAGAGGCATCAGCCTGCGGGATTCCGGTTATTGCATCAAAAAGAGGTGGCTTGTCATCTATAGTTATAGACAAAAAAACAGGTTATTTACTTCAATGGAGATGCCCTGGGCCATTTGTAGATAAGCTTGAAGTTTTACTTAGCAACAGAAGTTTAAGAGATTCAATGGGCATGGCTGCGAGGAGCCATGCAATGTCTCTTAGCTGGGATAATACAATTAGTAAGCTTATAGATTTGTTTAATAAGTTGACCCTAAGTTAGAGCTGTGCTATTCTCATTTCGATTTTTACACGTTGAAAGAGAGTAGTATAAATTATAAAATCTTAGTAGAGAATCGAGGGTTGGTGAGACTCGTGGTTTTATAGTTTAGAACTCGCTCTGGAGTGGCTTAAATGAAATAAAGTAGTTTAAGACGTTGGTTACGAAATAACTTTAATTGAGAGAGGTGTTTTACCTAATCAAAGGTGGTACCGCGGGTTTAATCTCGTCCTTTGGGCGAGATATTTTTATTTTAAGGATAAAAAATGAAAAAAACTGGAGCACAATTACTTTGTGAAGGATTAATTCATCACGGGGGTACAAAAATTTTTGGCATTCCTGGTGGAGCTATATTACCTTTGTATGGAACTCTTTCTCAATATCCTGAACTTGAGCATATATTAGTTAGGCACGAACAAGGTGCATCTCATGCTGCAGATGGATTTTCTAGAGCTTCAGGTAAACCTGGTATATGTTTTGCAACTTCAGGACCAGGTGCAACAAATTTGATAACTGGAATGGCTACTGCAATGATGGACTCTTCTCCAATGATTGCAATTACTGGTCAGGTTTCTAGGCCTGGAATTGGAAAAGATTCTTTTCAAGAAATAGATATAACTGGGGCATCATTACCTGTAACTAAGCATAATTATCTTGTTATGAATGCTTCTGAGATCCCTCAAGTTGTTAAGGAAGCTTTTCATATTGCTACTACTGGTAGGCCTGGCCCTGTACTTATCGATATCCCTAGGGATGTTTTTATGGAGGAGGTAGAATTCGATAGTTCTTACTGGGAACAAGATATAGAAATTTTAGGATATAAACCGCCTAAATTTGCTGATAATACTCAAGTAGATAATGCTATTAAATTAATTGAGCAGTCCAAAAGGCCTGTTATTCTGGCAGGACATGGAGTAATTATTTCCAAAGCTTATGAAGAACTACTTAAGTTAGCAGAAAGTGCTCAAATTCCTGTTGTAACTACTTTATTGGGAATAAGTTCATTTCCAGAAAATCATGTTTTAAGTTTAAGTTTCCCTGGCATGCATGGGGTTGCGTGGGCAAGCTTAGCTCTAGATCAGGCAGATTTAATTATAGCAATAGGCAGCAGATTTGATGACAGAATAACCGGCGATACAAGTAGGTTTGCTACAAGATCAAAAAAAATTCATATAGATATTGATCCAGCTGAAATAAATAAGAATATTGAAGTAGATGTTCCTTTAATAGGTAATGTTAAAGATGTGCTTAATCAGTTGCTGCCTAAGATAAAACCTAAGACTCATATAGATTGGATTAACCATATTGATAAATTGAAGTCCGATCACCCTTCTTTAAAAATTAAGAAAACTGATGATTTAGTAGGTCAATATGTAATTAAATCTCTTTCTGATGAGACTAAAGGAGAATCTGTTATTGTAACAGGGGTAGGACAACATCAAATGTGGGCTGCTCAGCACTACACGTACTGCAGTCAGAATTCTTGGATTTCTTCTGGAGGTCTAGGAACTATGGGTTTTGAGGTTCCTGCTGCTCTTGGTGCAAAAGTTGGTTGCCCAGATAAGATGGTTTGGTCAATTGCCGGAGATGGGGGCTTTCAAATGACATTATCTGAATTAGCAACCATTGTTGAGAACAATATTAAGGTTAAATTTGCATTATTGAACAATAATCACTTAGGAATGATAACTCAATGGCAGGAGATGTTTTTTAATGAAGATTTTTATGCAAATTCTTATACAGCCAATCCTGATTTCGTTAAGCTAGCTAATGCCTACGGCATGAAAGCGTTAAGTGTAGATAATAACGAAGATGTTAGACCAGCTATAAGAGAAGCAAATGCCCATGACGGACCATTTTTAATTGATTTCAAAATAAAAAAGGAAGAAAACGTATTCCCAATGATACCGTCTGGTCAAAGTGTAAATGAGCTATTAGAGGAATCGATAGATGGTATCTAGTAGTAAAAGTAGCAGGACTGTAATTGCTCTTGTTCAAAATAGAGCAGGAGTACTTGCAAGAATTTGTGGATTATTCAGGCGCCAAGGCTTTAATATTGCTAGTTTGGCAGTCGGGAGGTCTGAGCAAGAAGGTTTATCAAGAATGACTTTTGTCGTAGAAGGCCCTGAAGAAGTTGTTAGGTTGGTAGCTGCTAAGTTAGATAGGTTAATTGAAGTTGTGAAAGTTGAAGACATCTCTGACAAAGAACATGTATACAGAGAAATGGTATTAATAAAGTTGAATGCCGATAATGAGAAAAGAGGAGAAATTTTACAATTAGCAAATATATTTAATGTTAAGACGGTTGATGTTGGGGTTGATCAGATGACAATTGAGACTACAGGAGATTCAAAAGATATAGAATCATTACTTGAACTTTTAGAGCCTTATGGGGTTATAGAAGTTATGAGAACCGGCAGAGTTGCTGTATTAAAAAGCTTAGAGTGAAAGGAAAATAAAAATGAAAATGTACTATGAAAGTGATATAGATAAAGAGTTAATCAAATCAAAGAAAATTGCTGTTCTTGGTTATGGTAGCCAAGGGCATGCTCATTCATTAAACCTTAAAGACTCAGGTTTTGATGTAGTAGTTGGTTTATATGAAGGAAGCAAAAGCAAGGAAAAAGCAGAAGAGAAAGGGCTAACAGTCCTGTCAAATTCTGAAGCAGTTAAAAGTGCAGATGTAATTATGTTTTGCCTTCCAGATACTATTCAGGGCAAGGTTTACAGAGAAGATGTAGAGCCGCATTTAGAAGAAGGTAAGATGTTAATGTTCTGTCATGGATTCAGTATTTTTTATGAGCAGATACAACCCCCAACTTTTGTGGATGTGGCTATGATTGCACCTAAAGGTCCTGGTCAGATTGTGAGAAGAGTTTTTGAATCAGGTCAAGGAGTCCCGTGTTTAATTGCTGTCCATCAGGACAACAGCGGCAAAGCAAAGGATATTGCTCTAGGGTATGGTCTTGGAGTGGGAGGAGCTAGGGCAGGAATATTAGAAACAACGTTTAAAGAGGAAACTGAGACTGATTTATTTGGTGAACAGGCTGTATTATGTGGTGGTGTAACCTCGTTAGTTCAAAGTGCCTTTGAAGTTTTGGTGGAAGCAGGCTATCAGCCTGAATCTGCATATTTCGAAGTTTTACATGAATTAAAATTAATTGTGGATCTTATGTATCAAGGTGGGTTAGGAGAAATGAGATATTCAATTTCAGATACAGCTGAATATGGAGATTATACTAGAGGCCCAGTTGTAGTAGATCCTTCAGTAAAAGAAAACATGAAAAAAGTACTGGACCAAATTCAAAGTGGTCAATTTGCTAAAGAGTGGATTGCTGAAAATGATGAAGGCTTGCATAAATTTAAAGATTTAAGAAAAGAAAATTCTGGACATCCAATTGAAGAAGTAGGGAAAAGGTTAAGAGGAATGATGCCCTTTTTGAAGGATCAGAGTTAATAAATTATGAATAGAGAATCTTTAATAATTTTTGATACAACTCTTAGGGATGGAGAGCAGTCGGCTGGAGCAGGTTTGACCGTTGATGAAAAGTTAGTAATAGCAAAGCAACTTGAGACTTTAGGAGTGGATGTTATTGAGGCAGGCTTTGCAGTTAGTTCTCAAGGTGATTTTAATGCAGTCAGTCAGATAGCAGAGACAATAAAAAATTGTAAAGTCGCTAGTTTAGCGCGAGTTGTTGAGGCTGATATAGATAAGGCTGCTCAAGCACTAGAAAAAGCTTCAAATCCTAGAATTCACACATTTGTATCTAGTTCCGCTATACATATGGAGCATCAGATGAGAAAGGATCCAGAAGAAATTATTGAAATGGCTGTTAAAGCAGTGGCTAAAGCAAAATATTATGTTGATGATGTAGAATTCTCTCCAATGGATGCTACAAGAACCGATATCGATTTTTTGGTCACATTGCTTGAGGCGACTATCGAAGCTGGAGCCAGCACTATAAATATTCCCGATACTGTTGGTTATGCAGTCTCAAAAGAATTTGGAGAATCAATAAAAATTCTTATAGAGAGAATTAGCAATATTGATAATGTGATAGTAAGTGTCCATTGCCATAATGATTTAGGACTTGCTGTTTCAAATAGTTTGGCAGCTGTAGAGAATGGAGCAAGACAGATTGAGGGGTGCATAAATGGTTTAGGCGAGAGAGCTGGAAACGCAGCTTTAGAAGAAGTAATTATGGGGCTAGAAGTAAGAAAAGATCACTTTAATGTAGAAACTAAAGTTAAAACTTCTGAAATTGGGCCTACTAGTAGATTGGTTAGTAATCTTTTTGGTTTCCCAATGCAAGCAAATAAAGCCATTGTAGGTCAAAATGCTTTTAGACATTCTTCAGGGATTCATCAAGATGCTTTCCTGAAAGATAGAAGTACATTTGAAATAATGGAACCAGAAACAGTAGGGTGGAGAGGAGAGGCTCTTGTCTTAGGAAAATTATCAGGAAGAGCAGGGCTTAAATCAAGACTAAATGACCTAGGTTATGATTTTGATAATGATCAATTGAATTCCCTATTCATAAAATTTAAAGATCTTGCAGATAGCAAAAAGGAAGTCACAGATATTGACCTTGAAGCGTTGATACTAGAGCAATCGAGATATGAAACACAAAAATCTTACCTTTCTTTAAATTCTATAGAGGTAATTTGCGGGAATCAAAACAAGCCAAAAGCCAATATTGAAATTACGGATATTGATGACAAAATTATTTCTTCACAATCGGAAGGAACTGGCCCTGTAGATGCAGTATGCAAAGCAATTGATAAAATAATTGATGTTGATGTTAGATTAACTGAATTTAGTGTCAATTCTGTTACAGAAGGTATAGATGCATTAGGTGAAGTTACTATAAGAGTTGAGAATGAAAATGGGAGGACTTTTACCGGAACTGGCTCAGACCCAGATATTGTAGTGGCATCTGCAAAGGCTTATTTAAATGCAATAAATAGATTGATTCAGATGACCAAAGAAGGCTCCGAGTCACCTGGATCGGGGGCAGGGCGATGAGTAAAACACTTTTTGAAAAAATTTGGGAACCTCATGTTGTGGATCAAATTGATGATGATCTAGCGTTAATCTATATAGACCTTCATTTGGTTCATGAGGTTACTTCTCCTCAAGCTTTCGAAGGTCTAAGAATAAATTCAAGAAATGTAAGAAAGCCCAATCTTACTGCTGCTACTATTGATCATAATGTTCCTACTTCAGACAGATTCAATATCAAAGACCCTATTGCAAAAAAACAAATAGAAACACTGAGATTAAATTGTAAAGAGTTTGGAGTTCCTCTATATGATATTGACAATATTAATCAAGGAATAGTTCATGTAATTGGGCCAGAATTAGGATTAACTCAACCAGGAATGACAATTGTATGCGGAGATAGTCATACTTCAACTCATGGAGCATTTGGAGCATTAGCTTTTGGTATTGGTACTTCAGAAGTTGAGCATGTGTTGGCAACTCAAACTTTAGTACAAAAAAAACCTAAGACAATGGCTATAAATGTAAGCGGGGATTTACCTTTAGGTGTGTCTCCAAAAGATTTAGTATTGTCAATTATTAAAGAAATTGGAGTTGATGGTGGAACAGGTCATGCAATTGAATTTAGAGGAGATGTATTCAAGAAAATGTCTATGGAAGGCAGAATGACAGTATGCAATATGACAATTGAAGGTGGTGGAAGAGCTGGTATGATTGCACCTGATGAAAAAACTTTTGAATTCGTTCAAGGAAAGAAATTTTCTCCTAAAGGAGATAATTTAGATAAATTGATGGATACCTGGAAAAATTTATATACTGATGAAGATGCAAAATTTGATGCTAATATTGATATAGACTGCTCAAATTTAGAACCTCATATCTCATGGGGAACAAATCCTGGTCAGGTGGTAGGAATTAATTCTTCTGTTCCTGACCCAGAAAGTTATTCAACCCCTGAGGAAAAATCAAATGCTCAAAGTGCTCTTGATTATATGGGGCTTGAAGCAGGTCAAAAAATTTCTGAAATAAGTTTAGATAGGGTGTTTATAGGTTCTTGTACAAATGGAAGAATAGAAGATTTAAGAGCTGCAGCTAATATAATTAAAGGAAAGCAGGTAAATAAGAACGTCAGGGCAATGGTTGTGCCAGGTTCAGGGCTAGTAAAAATGATGGCTGAAAAAGAAGGACTTGATAAGATATTTACAGAATCTGGCTTTGAGTGGAGAGAGGCAGGTTGCTCAATGTGTTTAGGGATGAATCCAGATATTCTGGTTCCTAAAGAGAGATGCGCTTCTACATCAAATAGAAATTTTGAAGGAAGGCAAGGTAAAGAAGGAAGAACTCATCTTGTAGGTCCTGAAATGGCAGCAGCAGCAGCAATAGAAGGCCATTTTGTAGACGTAAGGGATTGGAAATAATGGAAGCTTTTATAAATCATAAAGGCTTAGTAGCTCCTTTAGATCGCGCAAATGTTGATACAGATCAAATTATACCTAAGCAATTTTTAAAGAGAATTGAAAGAACAGGTTTTGGAGAATTCGCCTTCTTTGATTGGAGATATTTAGAGCCAGGCATTCCAAACCCTGATTTCATTTTAAATGACAATAGATATAAAGGTGCATCAATTTTAGTTGCAGGCACAAATTTTGGATCTGGCTCATCAAGAGAACATGCACCATGGGCTCTATTAGATTATGGGTTTAAAATTTTAATTGCTCCAAGCTTTGCTGATATTTTTAGAACTAACTGTTTTCAAAATGGAATACTAACCATAAGTCTAAATAAAGAAAAAGTAGATCATTTAATGGGCATGGCCTCATCTCCTAAATATGCTGGATATCAATTAGAAGTAGATCTAGAGAGTCAAATAGTAAAAGATGAAAATGGATTTTCAGAAAAATTTGATATAGATCTTTTTAGAAAAGAATCGCTTTTGAAAGGCCAAGATGAGATAGGCAGAACCTTAACATCTGAAGATAAAATTAATAGTTTTGAATCATCCAGAATAGATAGGTGGTAGCAATTGAAATATAAAATAGCCGTGTTAAGCGGAGATGGCATTGGCCCTGAAGTTACTGAAGAATCCAAAAAGATATTAGATTCAATATCTAAAAAATTTGGTCATCAATTTGAATATGATTATCAAGATGTGGGTGGAGTATCAATTGACAAAAATGGAGTAGCAATTACAGAAGAAGCACTTGGTAGTTGCTTAGAAAATCAGGCTGTACTTTTCGGTTCTGTTGGTGGCCCCAAATGGGATGACCCTAATAGTGAAGTTAGGCCGGAAGACGGCATTCTGAAATTAAGAAAGCAATTAGATTTATTTGCAAATATAAGACCAGCAAAAGTATATAAATCTTTAGTTGATTCAAGCCCGTTAAAGCCAGAAATTCTAGAAAATGTTGATTTTATAATTATTAGAGAATTAACATCTGGACTTTATTTTGGAGAGCCAAAAAAAAGATGGGAAGAAAATGGAAAAAGGATAGCTGTGGATACTCTTAAATATGACGAAGACGAGATAAGACGAGTTATTAAAGTAGGATTCGAAATGGCAAAAAAAAGAAAAAAGGTATTACATTCACTTGATAAAATGAATGTAATGGCTAGCTCTAGATTGTGGCGTGAAATAGCTGATGAAGTTTCATCTGGGTATCCTGAAGTTGAGTTAATTCATATGCTTGCTGATAATGCAGCAATGCAAATTATTACTAACCCTTCGGTATTCGATGTAATTGTAACTGAAAATACTTTTGGCGATATCCTTTCTGATGAAGCAGCAGTAATAGGTGGATCAATGGGAATGTTGCCTTCTGCTAGCTTATCTAGTGTTCCAGGTTCAAATGAAAGCAACTCTTCAAAGCCAGCTCTTTACGAGCCTATTCATGGTTCTGCTCCAGATATATCTGGGAAAGGATTAGCTAATCCAGTAGCGTCAGTTCTTAGTACTGCTATGATGTTAAGATGGTCATTTGGTCTTGATGAAGAAGCAAGCTGTATCGAAAGTGCAATAGATGAGTTAATAGAATCAGGAGTTAGGACAAAAGATATATCTTTAACTGGCGAGGAATTCTTAAGCACCCAAGAAATGGGTGATGAAATAGTAAGTAAAATTTTAAACAATGAATAATAATTCAATTTTTATACCTAAAAAAATTATCGGAGAGATAATTTTGCATTCATTGGATAATGATCCCAATGAAAGTTGTGGGGTTCTCCAGGGCTCAGGCAGAATAGTTTCAAAATTTTATCCATTAAAAAATATCCATGAGAATCCTCAGAATCGATATACTTTTGATGCTAGCGAACATCTTAATGCAGAGAAAAAGTCAGATGAAGAAGGAGAAGATATAATAGGTATTTTCCATTCTCATACACATACGCAAGCATATTTATCTGAAACAGATGTTAAAAATGCTCTTATGTCTGGTTATTTGCAGCAATTTTACATAATAGTTTCACTAGTTGAAAAAACAAGACCTGTTTTAAGGGCATATAGAATAAGCGATAAAGGTGATATTAGTGAGGTTATAGTAGATTTTGATGGACCAAAATATATTAGCCGTTAATATTATTTGTTAACCACCATTCCATAGAATCTGACAAGGCCATCCAGCTTGCTTCAATTATATTTGGTGAAGCCCCAACAGTTGTCCAGACAGTTTTAGGATCTGCAGATTCTATTGAAACTCTTACTATTGATTCTGTTGCCTCAGATTCATTTACTACTCTTACCTTATAATCAGTTAGTTTTATATTGCTAAGCTCAGGATAATAATATGACAATGCTTGTCTAAGCGCTTTATCTAATGCTGCTACAGGCCCATTCCCTTCTGCCTTAGAATTATGAATTTCATCTTTAACAGAGATATTTATATTTGCCTCGCACATAGGCTCTCCAAAATCTTTAGGACTACTTTTCAAAGTCACACTATATTCATTTAGTTCGAAAGGGCTTTCAATTAATTTTTTGTATTTCTTTAGTAATAACTCTAATGAGGCTGAGGCTGTTTCATAAGAAAACCCACTATTTTCCTTATCTTTGATAATAGAAGTTAATTTTTTTATATCTTCAGGAGAATATTCTTCATATATAAGTAGTTCTTTTAATCTTGAAATTATATTGCTTCTGCCAGCCAGTTCTGAAACTGTAATATTTGAATTATTCCCAATAACCTTAGGGTCAATATGTTGGTATGATTCAACGTATTTATTTACAGCTGAAGCATGCATTCCGCCTTTGTGTGTGAATGCTTTGCTTCCCACGAAGGGCGCATATGCAAAAGGAGTCCTGTTAACAGTGTCAGAAACATAATTTGATAATTCAGTTACCTTTTTTAGGTTTTCATCAGAAAATATTTTTACTCCCTTTTTTAGCTGCAGGTTTCCTATTATGCTTATAAGGTTCGCATTGCCACATCTCTCGCCATAACCATTAATTGTCCCCTGGATATGATTAATTCCCTGCTCAAAAGCTACTAAAGAACATGCAACAGCAGTATCTGTATCGTTATGGCAATGAATTCCAATCTTGTTAACATCTATTCCGAATTCTTTAGATTCATTTATTACTTTTTTTATATCTTCAGGAATCATGACACCATTTGTGTCACACAAGGCAACTATATCCGCACCAGAATCTACTGCCACCTTTAAGGTTTTTAGGGCATAGTCTTTATTTGTGATAAAGCCATCGAAAAAGTGCTCAGCATCAAATATTACCCTTCTATTTCTTTCTTTAAGATGAGTAATAGTCTCAGATATCATGCTTAAATTTTCATCTAAGCTTGTTTCAAGAACCTTTTCTACTTGCTTTGATGATGATTTTCCAACAACCGCTAAAGTTTTTGCTTCAGATGAAAGCATTGCATTAACTATTTGATCCGACTCAATTTTTGAATTAGGTTTTCTTGTACTTCCAAATGCACTTACAGTCGAATTAGATAAATTTTCTTTTTGTATTAATTTAAAATACTCATCATCCTTTGGGTTTGATCCGGCATATCCACCCTCAATAGTGGGGATGCCTATCTCATCTAATTTTAGAGTAATGTTTATCTTATCTTTTAAAGATAGAGAAATACCTGATTGTTGAGCGCCGTCTCTAAGAGTTGTATCGTATAATTCTATATTCAATTCATTTCCTTTTAAATTGTAAGAGATTAATATAACACGCCATGGGATTGTTATACGAATTTTTCGTGATTATCTAGTTTCATAATTTCTGCATTTCCTGCAATGAATTTGCCAGTCCAATTTCTTAACCTTATGAATGTCTCTTCGTCTTTTTGATAATTTTCATTTAAAAAAGAATTAAATTCTGATTTAGGCTCATAATTATTATCTAATTCTAAGACTACGCCCCCTGCCTCTTTAATTAATAATAAACCTGCCCCAAAGTCCCAAATAAATGCTGGCCCCAATAGTGCAAAACTAACTACCCCTTTTGCTAGCATTGCCATTTCATAAGCTACGCTTCCTATTACCCTTTTATCCCCCCTCAACCTTTTATTTATCGGTTTAATTTTTCTATCTTTATTTCCAAATATTGGACTAAATGATGAGTACGAAGAAATTGCGCCTTCTCCTATAGAAAAATGTGACTCACTAATAGATATCTTCGAATCTTCAATCCATGAACCTTCACCTTTTGCTGTTGAAAAAATCAGGCACCTTTTTTCATTAGGCCAAGGAGTCCATATAGACCCTGCTATGGGCTCTGAATTTTTTAAGAGCCCTATAGAAATAGAGAAATTTGGCAATCCGTTAGCAAAATTTGTTGTGCCATCAATTGGGTCTATTACCCATACGAATTCGCTAATATTCCCTATCTCCAAAGAATCATCTTCCTCGCCAATTATATTATGATCTGGAAACCTTTCAGAAATTCTATTTATTATTAGATCTTGGCAGCCTTTATCAACTTCTGTTACTAAATTATTTTTTCTGTCTTTAGAGAATACTTCAAAGTCTTTATCAAAATAATTCATTACAAATTTTCCTGCTTCTTCAGCAAGAAAAACGCAGAATTTTTTATATTCAAAATTAGATACCAAGTTAACCTCTTTTTATTTATTTAAACAATAAAACAGAATATAATAAATACTATATAAACTATAATTTATATTATTTTATGAAAGTTAAATTAAATAGAGATAGCAAATTAGTTTCAAGAATGTATTTTACTTGGTTTTTACTTGGAATCTTATATGCATTTTTTATACTTATACTTAATGCTTTTGGGATCAAGTTTGGCTTCATAGCTTTCATTGTAATAATTTTTGGATCTGTTCAATATTTTATGTCAGACAAAATGATTCTTTGGTCCTCAGGAGCAAAGCTAATTGAAAGGCAAGATGATGAAAGATTATTTCAAATTGTAGACGAGATTTCTTCTATAGCTGGAATTGATACGCCAAAAATAGCTTATATGCAATCTGATGTTCCAAACGCTTTTGCTACCGGAAGAAATGCAAAGAACTCTTTGGTGGCTGTCACTAAAGGATTAAGAGAAAAATTAAATGACGATGAGTTAAGAGCTGTAATATCTCATGAAATTGCTCATATAATTAATGGAGATGTTAAAGTTCTTGCTATTGCTAATTTTTTTGTAACCCTTTCTAGTTTCCTGATGCAAATGTTTTTTTGGAATATGCTCTTTGGTGGAATTGGGAGGAGCAGAGGAAATAATGGATCTGGCCAAGCGATCTTCCTATTATATATAGTCACCATGATTGTTTATTTTCTTGGGCAATTGTTGGTTCTTTCTCTTACAAGATACAGAGAATATGGAGCTGATCATACCGGGGCAAGTTTGACTGGAACTCCTAGCCACCTTGCATCTGCTTTGGAGAAGATTTCAATGGCTTCAATAAAAGTTCCAAGCCAAGACCTTAGGCAATTTAAAACTGCCAATGCTTTTATGATTATACCTGCTTTAAGTGGTGATGATATTTCTAGATTAATGTCTACTCATCCCCCTGTGATTGATAGGATTAGAAGATTAAAAGATTTACAAAAACAGTTAGGCGATCTGTAATTGTTTTCTAGATTATTTAAGAAAGACTCTCCTTTAGATTTATGGAATTCCATGGCATCTATTAAAAATTTTGAAAATAGTTTTAACTGGATTAATTTTTGCAGAGATTCAAAGATTATGTGCTGGGATAATGAAAATCTAATTGAAGATTTTTCAAAAAGAGAATTAAATAGAATTATTTCTGAAGGGGATCAAGGCACTAATACA
This sequence comes from Chloroflexota bacterium, assembly GCA_036165455.1. Taxonomy (GTDB): domain Bacteria; phylum Chloroflexota; class Dehalococcoidia; order Lucifugimonadales; family Lucifugimonadaceae. The sequence continues at coordinate 13,565 of JAYZIQ010000069.1, forward strand.
AATTTCAAGTTAATAAATGAACCTGGAGAAGTAACATGGATTATTTTGGAAGACAAGAATTTTAGTGATTTAATTTCTACTACATTTACAGTATTTAACGCTTTATCTCAGTTAATAAACGTTAATGCAGTTATGGGGATTTTATTTAACTTTAATATAGAAAATTCTGAATCCTCTTCATTTCTAAATAGCGATCATGATTACTATTTAGTTTTTAATCAAAAGCCTCTAGGATATTACCCTCTTGTTTATGAAAATTCGGACAGGCAGCCTATTTCAGAACTAGAAATTATGGATCTAGCTTTAAAGCAAAATCTTTATGTAAATAAGAATCAAGATAATTGGTTTGGCGTTGAAGATATACCTAATTAAGTAAATGAAAATTTTAGTACTATCTAATGGTCATAAAATATTAAATAAGATAAAAAGTAAATTTGATTCATTTTCTATAAATACAGAATTTGTTTTGGCAACTCATATAGAAGATATTCCTAAAGATTTAAGTGGATTAATTGTTCCTGAGAAAGTAGCCGTAAATGATTTATCTATTTTTTTAAAATATGCAGAAAAAAATAATCTGAAAACACTTTTTACAGAGCAAGGACTTATATCATTGATCAGTTATTTTAATAACAAAGAATGTAAAGCTAAAAAATTTGAAGGCTCTAATTTATCATTTTTAGCTTTAGGCTCTAAATTAGCTGAAATCATTGGTGGTGCAGGGCCACTGAATACTCATTATGACTTAGATTGGGAGATGCCTATAAAATTTTTACCAGATAAATTTTTACTATCTGGAATTAATGCTGGCAATGGTTCTATAGAAGCTTTAGAGATGGTTGGAGAATGGGAAATTATGGGTATCATATGGCCTATTTTTTCTGAGCGAAAAGCGCCTTCTGGTTTTGAAAATATTTTAAGTTGGATTTCCGAATAAATAATTGTAATTTATTTGGGGGATTTTTAATATAAATTATATCAACAATTCAATGTATTTATGGTACTTCCTGAAAGAGACAATATAAGACTAATAGGAATAGAAGAGGAAATGTCTAATTCCTACCTTGATTATGCTATGAGTGTCATAGTATCAAGGGCATTACCTGATGTTAGAGATGGCTTAAAGCCCGTTCAAAGAAGGATTTTGTATTCTATGTATGACACAGGTATGAGAGCCAATTCTTCATTTAAAAAGAGCGCAAGACTTGTTGGTGAAGTTATGGGTAAATACCATCCTCATGGTGATTCTGCTATTTATGAGGCAATGGTAAGAATGGCTCAATCATGGTCTATGAGATATATGCTAGTAGAGGGTCAGGGGAATTTTGGATCAACTGATGGTGATTCTGCAGCTGCTATGAGGTACACGGAGGCAAAATTACAACCAATTTCTGATGCAATGCTTTCTGATATTGAAAAAGAAACAGTGCCTTGGAATGATAACTTTGATGCTTCAATACAAGAACCGAGCACATTGCCAGCTAGGCTGCCTAATTTATTGGTTAATGGAGTTCAAGGAATTGCGGTAGGAATGGCAACTAACATGGCACCTCATAATTTGAGCGAGGTTTGTGATGCGATTATTGAAGTAGTAGATAACCCTGAATGTTCTGTTGAGGATCTGATGGACCATATTAAGGCTCCAGATTTTCCCACAGGAGCTCATATATGGGGTACTGACGGCGTAAGAGCAGCTTACGCAACAGGTAGAGGCAGGGTCATGATTCAGGCTAACCATAAGGTTGAATTTATGAATAAGCAAGAAGATAGAATAAGACTTGTTTTTGATGAGCTTCCTTATCAAGTAAATAAAGCTAATTTAGTAATAAGAATAGCTGAATTGCTGAAAACAAAAAAAATTGAAGGTATTTCTGAAGTAAGAGATGAGTCTGACAGGAAAGGAACTAGACTAGTTGTTGAGCTCAAAAGAGGAGCAAGTGAATTTGTAGTATTAAATAATCTTTACAAGCAGACTCCACTAAGGTCATCGTTTTCTATAAATATGGTTGCGCTTGTAGATGGTTCTCCAAGAGTGCTGAATTTAAAACAAATTCTTAAATATTATGTTGATTTTAGAGTTGAAATAGTTACTAATCGTGCAGAATTTGAATTAAGAAAAGCTCAAAGTCGAATTCATATTTTAGAAGGGTTAAGAATAGCCCTTCAAAATATTGATGATGTCATAGAAACTATAAAATCTGCTGGCCCTGTTGAAGAGGCGCGAGAAGCTTTGATGTCAAAATTTTCTATGAGTGAAATTCAAGCTCAAGCTGTATTAGATATGCAATTAAGAAGGATAGCAGCACTTGAAACAGAGAAAATTGAATCTGAGTACAATGAATTAAAGGATTTAATTAAAAACTTAAATGAATTATTAGGCAGCAGAGAAAAGATATTTAATGTAATTAAGGAAGAAACTTCTGAGCTAAAAGAAAAATATGGAGATAAAAGGCTAACTAAGCTTCATAAAGAAGAGTTAGGTCAGTGGAATAGAGAGGATGTTGAACCACATGAGGAGTCTGTTGTGACTCTAAGTAGAAATGGATATTTGAAAAGAGTTAAAAGTGACACTTTTAGGCGTCAACATAGAGGAGGAAAGGGTGTCAAGGGTCAAAAAATGACAAAAGAAGATGATGTAACTCCGTACATGCAGATTGCAGATACCCATGACACTATACTTCTTTTTACAGATAGAGGCAGAGTATTTTCTTCAAGAGTATTTGATCTGCCTGCTAATCAAAGCAGGAATAGCAGAGGCACCCCTGTTCATAACATTGTAGCTCTTGAGGCTAGAGAAAAAGTAAATGCGATTTTAACTGTTCCTGAAATAGACCAAAAATTAGAATCATATATTGTTATGGCTACAAAGAATGGTCGAATAAAAACTATGGACATTTCTAAGTTTAAGAACCTCAGGAAGTCCGGACTGCATTCTTTTAAATTAAAGCCCGATGATGAACTTGTGTCAGTTGCTTTGGCATTGCCACTTATTGAAGTGGAAAAGAATAACATTATTAAGCTAGTTGTTAACAAGAAAAATCCGGATAGAGGGATATCTTATGTGTTAGATTCGTTGACTGAAATTGATACTGGCAATATTGATAAAGATTTAATTGATCCTGAGTCAGATAAGAAAGATAGTAATATTTTAAAGAAAGAAGGCGGTAGAAAATACTTTAGTATCCTAGACAATAAAGGTAAAGAGACAGCCGTCAAAATCTATCCCGACATAGTTATGGTTTCGGATGCGGGAAAGCAAATCAGATTTAATGTGGAAAGTGTTAGGCCTCAAGGTAGAATTGCTGGAGGAGTCAAAGGAATGAAGTTAGATTCAAAGCAAAAAGTAGTTGCGATGGTTCTTACATCTAAAGACCCAAATAGCTATATTATGGTGGCTAGCCAGAAAGGTTTTGGGAAGCTGTCTAAAATGGAGCATTTTAAACTTCAAAGGCAAGGCGGAACAGGATTAATGACCATGAAAATTACTACCAAAAATGGAAAAGTTGCTGATGCTCAGGCAGTTAAATTGGATAAGGAAGCAGGAACTTCTGATAGTGTTTATCTTCTCACTGAAAAGGCTGTTGTACAAGAAATACCTATGGATGAAATTAGTATTTATGGAAGATCTACTCAGGGATCCACCCTTATGAAATTACAACCAGGAGATAAAATTTCAGCTATTCGGGCTGTATCTTCAGATGCAAATACACAGGAAGAAGAGCCTCAAAAAGGAGATAGTAAAAAAAAGAGTAAAAAGTGACCTCTTTTGAAGAAAACTTAAAAATGTCTTGGGGGAAAATTCCCACAGGAGTTTCTGTACTAACCACATTAGAAAATAATGGTGATTTGCACGGCATAACTATAAATAGTTTCTTTTCTTTGTCCATAAAAAAACCTTCTATTCTTGTTTCTATATCAAAAAGTGCTGTGAGTCATGATTTAATCGCTAATAATGGCCGATTTGGTTTATCTGTTCTTAATAGTGATCAGAGAGAGTATGCGGATTTCTTTAGTCGTAATAACAAAGAAAAGCTACCCGATAAATTTAAGCTGATTCCGATGAATGATGGCATTTATGTAATTAAAAATTCGTTAATTCAATTTAGTTGTGAATTACATTCTATGAATTCGGTATTTGATCATACTTTGTTTGCCGCAAATATAACTAAAGTTAATTCAAATGATTCTTCTCCGCTTGTTTGGCATAAATCCAATTTTTATAATTTATAAATATACTAAGCTTATTGACCTACATTAGATAGAAATGTAAAATTCGGTAGTTAATTTAATCTAGGAAAAAATTATGAACGATTATGCTGTAATAAAAACTGGCGGAAAACAGTACCTTGTAGAGCAAGGTACTAAGATAAGCGTAGAGAAATTAGAAGGAAAGCCAGGGGAAAAAATTACTTTTGATGACGTCTTAATGACCTCTTTATCTGGAAAAGTAGTAATAGGAAAGCCTATTGTGAAAAATTCAAAGGTTGTAGGAGAGATTGAGGATCAATATAAAGGTCCTAAGGTGAGAGGTATAAGATACAAAAATAAGACTAGACATACAGTTAGAATTGGACATAGACAGAATTTAACATCCATAGTGATAAAAGATTTAGGGAAAACTACTTCTAATAAGAAAAAGGCTGCCCCAAAAAAATCTAAAGGAGAAGAAGATGGCTCATAAAAAAGGTGGAGGTACTTCAAAGAATGGACGTGATAGCGCTGGGAAAAGACTTGGGGTTAAAGCTTATGCTGGAACTGAGGTATCTGCAGGATCTATTTTAGTTAGACAAAGAGGCACTAGAGTGAAGCCAGGTATTAATGTTGGAATAGGCAGAGATCACACCCTTTTTGCATTAATTGACGGAAAAGTTATGTTTGATTTTCATACAAGAACCCAAAAACGAGTGAATGTGTTAGCAGAATGAAGAAAGAAATTCATCCAGAATATTTTGACGCGTCTGTTTCATGTATTTGTGGAAATACTTATACAGTTGGGGCAACTCAAAGCGAAATTAAAGTTGAGATATGTAGTAAATGTCATCCTTTTTATACTGGTGAGCAGAGAATTGTGGATACCGAAGGTAGAGTTGAAAGAATGAGAAGAAGATACGGCGTAAAATAACAGAAGTTGTCTGATTCAAACAAAAAAGATTCTCAGATTTCCTATGGAGGCCAAGCCTTAATTGAAGGTGTAATGATCAGAGGTAAAAAGGCTGCTGTATTAGCAGTAAGGAATCCTGATGGCGAAATTGTAAAAGAACAAATTAAATTTAGTAGATTTTACAACAGATCATTATTAAAAATCCCTATATTAAGAGGAATTTTAAATTTGGCTGACAGCCTGGTCGTAGGCACAAGAGCATTAAATTTTTCAGCAAATGTTGCCGAAGGAGAAACAGACTCAAAGAAAAATTCAGAAGGAGTAAACTTAGCAATTGTAATTTCAATATCTTTAATTATTGCTATAGGAATATTCTTTGTAACCCCTGCTTTAGTTTCGAGGGTTTTTCATTATCTTGGTTTTAATAATTTGCTAGTATCATTTTTAGAGGGATTAATTAGGTTGATATTTGTAATAGGTTATATATACATAATTGGCCTTTCTAAAGATATAAGAAGAGTTTTTCAATATCATGGAGCAGAACATATGGCAGTATGGGCACATGAGGATGGTATGGACCTTAGCAAATCGAACTTAAGAAATTTTACCAAAGAGCATCCAAGGTGCGGAACTTCATTTATATTGCTGGTTGTTATGGTTAGCATAATTGTATTTATGCTTTTTCCGAGAGATAACTTAGTAATTTTTATATTGCTTAGAATAATTCTTGTGCCAGTAATTGCAGGTATAAGTTATGAATTATTAAAAATTGGAAGTAAGAGTAGGTTTAAGTTAGTAAAAAATTTATTAAATGGCCCAGGAATACTAATTCAAAAATTAACCACTAAAGAGCCAGATGAATCTCAATTAGAAGTTGCAATAGAAAGTATGGAGTATGCAATTAAGCTTAATGAGGATTAATGCTTTTTTCTTTTGATGAACTCATTTTCTATGTCATTAAGATTAATTGATTTAGAGGACATTAATGCAAATATATGAAATATTAAGTCTGCCGTCTCTTCAATCATCCTTTCTTTATTATCAGAATTGAATTCAACAATAGCCTCACATAATTCCTCAATTACTTTCTGAGAAATATGATCATCTCCTTTGGTTAGCAGGCTATTAACATAAGATTTTTCTTTAGGGTTATTTTTTCTGTCCTCAATAATATTAAATACTTCAGAAAAAATATTAGGATTCTGCCAAGCCAAATGTTTTAATTCTGGTTGATGAAAACAGGAATTTTCACCTGTGTGGCAAGAAGGGCCTGAGGGTTCTACTTGAATCAGCAAAGTATCTTTGTCACAATCGGTAGTGATATTTTTTAGTATAAGATGGTTGCCGCTTGTTTCGCCTTTTTCCCAGAGTTTTTGCCTTGATCTACTATAAAACCAAACATTAGGGCCCTCTAGAGTCTTTTTTAAAGCCTCGCTATTCATATATCCAAGCATTAACACTTCTTTTGTATTAATATCTTGAATTATTGCAGGTATTAAGTTGACATCTGAATTACTCATATTACAATCTTACCGGAATCCCTTTAGACTTAAAAAATTGCTTTACTTCTTTAATGGTAATTTCCCCATAATGGAATATTGAAGCTGCCAAAACAGCATCAGATAGCCCAAGAACAATTGCATCATAAAGATCCTCAATTTTTCCAGCCCCACCACTTGCAATAACCGGAACACTTACTTTACTTGAAACCTCATTAAGGAGTTCCACATCGTACCCCTTTTTATTTCCATCCATATCCATGCTAGTTAAAAGTATTTCTCCGGCACCATAATCAACGCACTTTTTAGCCCATTCAATAACATCTATTCCTGTGTCATTTCTGCCTCCGTATGTAAAAACATTCCATCCAGATTTAACTTTTTTTGCATCAATCGCAACAACAATGCATTGTGAGCCAAATTTATCCGAAGAATCTCGAATTAAATCTGGATTTTCTATTGCGGCAGTATTTATTGAAATTTTATCTGCCCCTGCGTATAGTAACTCAGATATATTTCCTATATTTCTTATGCCTCCACCAACTGTGAGAGGAATAAAAACTTCTGAGGATACTTTTTCAACTACATCAATAATTGTATTCCTGTTTTCATGACTTGCTGTAATATCTAAAAATACTAATTCATCTGCACCTTGCTCATTGTAAAATTTAGATAAGGTTTTTGGGTCCCCTGCATCTTTTAGGTTAATAAAACTTTTACCTTTAACAACTCTCCCTTTATCTATATCAAGGCAAGGGATTATCCTTTTTGTGAACATTTATCTCCTAAACATTTTGTAAGGCTATCTTTAGGTTAATTTGACCCTCATAGATTGCTTTGCCAATCACTATATTTTTGATTCCATAATTTTTTAGCGTCTTAATATGATTAATTTTTGATATTCCTCCAGCAACAATAGTTTTGTTTCCGGCTTTATCAAATAAATTTTTTAAGAAAGAGAAATCAGGATCTGATAGTGTTCCATCTTTTTCTACATCTGTAAACATAAATTCTTTTATCCCAATTTTAGTCATATTATCAATTAGTTCATCTGGAGCAAGCGAAGATTCTTTTTCCCATCCATTAGTTCTGATTTTATTTTTTTTAATATCTACTCCAATAATTATTTTTTCATGCCCATATTCTTTTAAAGATTTTTCGACTTCTTCTGGAGATTCAATTGCAGCTGTGCCAAATATTACTTTTGATACACCTAAGTCCATCATCTTCTTGCAAACAGAAAGATTTCTTATTCCTCCTCCTATCTGAATTTTTAAATTAGTAAGCTTAACTATGTTTTTTATTGTATCTAAGTTTTTTTGATTGCCAGTTTTGGCTCCTTGGAGATCAACAATGTGTATTCTTTTTATTCCCATTTCATTCCACTGTTCAGTTAATTCGATTGGATCAATGTCGTAGACAGTTTTTTTTGCGTAATCTCCTTTAAACAACCTTACAACCTCACCATCTATTAAATCTATTGCTGGTATTAAATTCATTTTTCTGAAACCTTTGAAATAAAATTTTTATATATTTCTAATCCAATTTCTCCACTTTTTTCAGGATGGAATTGAGTTGCAAATATGCTATCTTTTTCTATTGATGAACATATCACATCGCCGTAAGTGACCTCAGTGCTAACTATAGATTCATCTTTAGGTTCACATTTGTACCCATGCACAAAGTAAAAATATTCCCCGCTTTTAATATTATTAAATAGAACAGAATTTGATTTGATTTCTATTGAATTCCATCCCATATGTGGAATTTTCATGTCTTTTCTTACTTTTTTTATCTCGGTTACTTCACCTTCTATTAAATTAAGCCCTTCTAGTTTACCTTCATCTGATTTAGTAAATAATAATTGCATTCCTAGGCATACTCCTAGTATTGGTACCCCTAATCCAACTATATCTTTTATAGGGTCAATAAAGTTAGATATTTGGAGAGAGTTCATAGCTGCATCAAAAGCCCCAACGCCTGGAAGAATTATCCCGTCCACTTCATCTGATAGTTCATTAGGCTTATCAATAATTATATTAGGGCAATTTAAATAATTTAATGCTTTTTTTACACTGTGCAGATTAGCAAAATTATGATTTATAATTCCAATTTTAGGATTACTAATCATTTTTTGACTTTCTTATTCCTCTTATTTTTTTAGTATCTTTATCTTTATCTTCTAATCTGGCTAGTACAAATATCAAATCGCTTAATCTATTAATATAGACAATTATATTTTTATTTTCTATTCCATATTTTTTGTCTACTTTTACTATACATCTTTCAAGTCTTCTGATAATTGTCCTAGATATATCTAAGGCTGCTGATCCAGCCGAAGCACCTGGCATTATAAACTCATTTCCTATATTAATTCTAGAAATTGTTGCATCAATTATTTCTTCTGCCTCTTTTATATTTTTTATATCAATAGTATTAATAAGATCATTAGGTGATTTTCCCTCTTTGTTATTCTCTTTTATAGAAAGTTCGGCTCCAACTTTAAATAATGAATGCTGTAACTTTTCAATTATTTCTATTACTTCTTGATTTTTGCACTGTGTCTTAGCAAATCCAATACTTGAAACAACTTCATCAACAGTTCCGTATGCTTCTACTCTTATATCGCTTTTAGGTACAGATCCGCCGATAAATAAGTTAGTTTCCCCTTCATCACCATTTTTTGTATAAATTTTTGCCATATTTACCTTTTATTGTATATATAGTTTAACTAATAATAGAGATATAAAGTAATGTATAATAAAATTATATACAACTATGAACCAAGTACCTGTAAATACAATTGAAATAACTCCTAAGGCAGCAGAAAAAGTAAAAGATTTTGCTCAAAGAGATGGCCTCGCATCTTTTGCTTTAAAAGTAGCAGTAAAAGGAGGAGGTTGTTCGGGGTTAACCTATGATCTTGAGATTATTGATAGTCCCGCTGAAGATGAAAAGATAATTAATCAGCATGGAGTTGAGGTTAGGATACCAAAAAAATCTTTTATTTTTTTGGCTGGAACCACTTTAGATTTTTCTGACGGATTGAATGGAAAAGGATTTGTTTTTTCAAATCCAAATGCAAAAAAGTCGTGTGGGTGTGGTACTTCATTTTCTGTTTAAATGAGTGATAGTGTTCACTTTATTTTTCAGGATGACATAGTTATTACTGAAATAAAAGGGAGTGATTATATAGATCTATTTAATCGGCTTTCTACTAATAACATACCTGAGCAAACAAATTTAGTAACTGATTCCATATTTACAAATGAGAATGGTAGATTTATAGACGTGGTGTCGATATGGAATATTTCACCGTATTCTTTTATGATTTCTAATTCTTTGAATCACGATGCTCTTTTGAGCTGGATAAATAAATATACTTTCGAAGAAGATGTATCTATCAGTGAGCCTTTAGAGAAAAAAGTTATTTCAATATTTAGTAGCAATAAAGATAATAATTTAAATATATTCGGTGAAATAAAGGAAAATGCAATAGTTAATAAAAAAGTAGAAGATGTTGAATTGATTTTAGCAAGAACTTCTTTTTTTAATAGACATCAAATTATCAATTTAATTTTCAATAATGATTCAAAGTCTATTCAATCTATTGAGTCATATCTAAATTCTCAAGATATTTTTGAAATGGAAGAAAGTGAATTTAATTCGTTTAGAATCAAAAATATGATACCTATTTGCGGAAAGGAAATTATTAATTCGTATAATCCCTTAGAAATTGGAATGTCTCATTTGATTGATTTTGATAAAGGCTGTTATATAGGGCAAGAAGTGATAGCTAGGCTTGATACTTATGATAAAATTCAGCGAAAATTATTGATACTTGATAATGAAAAGGATTCAATCATAATTTCATCTAAAGGTTGTGATGTTACTAGCCTAGATGATACATATTGCCTTGCCGTTGTTAAGAGGAGTATATTTAATTAGACAATTAAAGATTGCCCGCCATCTATGATAATATTCTGTCCTCTAATCATGTCAGATTCTTCGGAACATAAAAAATTTACTAAATCACTTACATTTTCTGCTTCCAATGGTTTTCCAGCTGGGGTCTGATAGATTTCAGGATTTCTAACGTCAGAACCTTCCGGAAAAGAGTCTAATGCCTCTGTCTTTATAATTCCTGGAGATATAGAGTTAACTTTTATTCCTTTGCTAGACAATTCTATAGATAGATATCTTGTAATATTTTCAAGTGCCGACT
>JAYZIQ010000070.1:0-10811 GCA_036165455.1 Chloroflexota bacterium
AAACTTGGTATAAAATTTATAAAATCAGTCAACACAAGGGATGCAATTAATATAGCAATGAATGATTGTCAAAAAAATGATTTAATTATAGTAGCAGGTTCATTATTTGTGTCCTCTGAAATAAGCAATATATTAAATTTATGAATAAAAATAAAAACATAGAAAATAAAGTTGTTGTGACGGGAATGGGAATAATCTCATGTGTCGGAAAAACTATAAATGAGTTTTGGGGTTCTTTAGTTAAAGGTGAGTCGGGAATAGATTATCTGAAGCAAGTAGATACTGAGGGCTATTCATGCAAAATAGGTGGAGAAGTTAAAGATTTTGATCCATTAAACTATATGGATAAGAAAGAGGTAAAAAGGCTGGCCAGGTATTCTCAATTTGCAGTTGCAGCTTCGTTAGAGGCTATAGCTGACTCAGAAATAGATTTCAATAAAGAAGACAGCGAAGATATAGGAGTTATGCTCGGCAGCGGCTCGGGTGGGCTACCAGAAACAGAAAAAGAAAATCTTCAAATGTTTAAAAATAATAGAAATACTATCAGCCCATTGTATGTGCCTAAAATGCTTCCTAATATGGCAAGTTCAAATATAAGTAGATTATTTCAATTAAAAGGTTATTCAAATACTGTTTCAACAGCATGTGCTGCCGGAACCCAAGCAATTGGAGAGGCAGCTGAGGTCATAAAAAGAGGGGATGCAAAAATAATGATTGCCGGAGGATCTGAGGCCCCTTTTTGTGAAACTACTCTAGGCGGATTCTGTAATATGCATGCCCTAACTAGTCAAAACAGTAACCCAAAAACCGCTAGCAAGCCATTTGACAAGAATAGAGATGGATTTGTTCCTTCTGAGGGAAGCGGAGTAATTATTTTGGAATCCTTAGAACATGCAATGGAAAGAGGCAAAAAGCCTTTAGCAGAAATAACAGCCTATGCGTGCACCTCAGATGCTTACCATTTAGTTCAGCCAGAACCTGAAGGTAAAGGAGCCTCAAAAGCTATGGAAAGAGTATTAAATAAATCAAAGTTGCATTTATCTGAAATTGATTATATTAATGCTCATGCAACTTCTACACCCGCAGGCGACAAAGCAGAAACATTAGCTATAAAAAGGGTATTTGGTGAGCATGCAAAAAAAATAAAAATAAATGCTTCGAAGTCAATTATTGGTCATTCATCCGGAGGTGCAGGAGCAATGGAGGCAATTGCATGTGTAAAGTCAATTCAAAGCCAAACAATACACCCAACCATTAATCTAATAAATGAAGATGAAGATTGTGATTTAGATTATACGCCTCAAAAATCTGTAAAAACTAAAATTGAGCATGTCTTATCAAATAGTTTTGGATTTGGTGGCCAAAATTCATGCATAATTATTTCTCAATTTAATAATTAGATAGACTATTTTTTGGTCAAACTATATATTAAATTAAGTTAATATTATGGTTGAAAAATCTTTCGTTCATTTACATAATCATTCTGAGTTTAGCTTTATTGATGGAAGCAGTTCATTAAAATCTATGGCTAAATTAGCAGTTAAGCATGGAATGCCTGCAATAGCTTTAACAGATCACGGAAATTTATACGGCGCAATAGATTTTTATAATGCCTGCATAAATGAAAATATAAAACCAATTATAGGATGTGAATTCTATGTAGCGCCCAAGTCACGAAAAGAAAAAGACCCAAGTCATGCTTATGATCATTTAACAGTAATAGCTAAAAATAATGCAGGTTATAAGAATTTAATTAAGCTAGTTTCAATATCAAATTTAGAAGGATTTTATTATAGAGCAAGAATTGATAAAGAGCTTTTAAAAAAATATAAGGAAGGCCTAATTGTTCTTTCAGGGTGCCCATCATCAGAATTATCAAAAAAAATAATACAAGGAAACGATGAAAAAATAAAAGAAACTATAAGTTGGTATAAACAGGTCTTTCAGGAAGATTATTATTTAGAAATCATGAGGCATGAGTTAGTCCCAGATCAAGAAAATATTAATCAATGGATAATAAATAATTACGAAGAGCTCGGAATTAAAATTGTAGCCACTAATGACAATCATTATGAAACGAGTAAAGATTATGACAAAGAAATATTACTCAAAAATGTAAGGTCTAATAGCCCAAATGGAAGAAAAGACATTCTTGAAGATAATAGTTACTACATAATGCCTCCTCAAGAGATAAGAGAGAAATTTAATGACATTATTGAGGCTTGTGACAACACATTAGAAATTGCTGAAAAATGTAACTTAAAAATTGATTTTTCTCAAACAATGATCCCTCAATTCATTACGCCTAATGAAAAGGATGCTTTTACCTATTTAAGAGAGCTATGTTACGAAGGGTTAAAGTTAAATTTTCCAGAAAGCCCTAAAGAAATAATTGAAAGGCTGGAGTACGAATTATCAGTAATCAAGGAAACTGATTTTGCGGATTACTTTTTAGTTGTATGGGACATTTTTAAGTTTGTAAACAATAGAAAAATATTAACTACTCTTAGGGGAAGTGCAACCGCGAGTCTTGTATTATTCTGTCTAGGAATAACTAAAATTGATCCTGTAAAAAATAGGTTGGTTTTTGAAAGATTCTTGAACATCGAAAGAAAAGAAATGCCAGACATTGACATAGATTTCCAAGATGACAGAAGAAAAGAAGTTCTGGAATACTGCACAGAAAAATATGGCTCGGATCACATAGCACAAATAATCGCATTCAGTAAAATTAAGGCAAAAGGCTCCATAAGAGATGCTGGAAGAGTTATGGAGCTTCCATTGTCATTTGTAGATAAAGTTGCAAAACTTATTCCTAATAGGGACCCTAGCAATCCTACAGCAGACATGACACTTGAAAAAGCTCTAAATATGAGCCCAGAGCTAAGACAAGAGTATGACACCAACGAAGATATAAGAAATCTTTTTGAAAATGCAAAAAAAATTGAAGGTTCAGTAAGAAATATTCAAACTCATGCAGCAGGAGTTATCATTTCAAAGGACCCTTTAGATAATGTTGTTCCTATCCAAAAGCCCCCTGCAAACGCAGGAGACGATGCCACTCCCCTAACGCAATTTGAGATGTTTGCCTTAGCCGACTTAGGTCTTTTAAAAATGGATTTTCTTGGCCTGTCCAATCTTACTATAATTGACCAAACTGTTAAAATGATTGAGCGCAAAACCGGAGAGATTATAGACTTAAATTCTATTCCAAAAAATGACACTAAAACCTTTGACTTGCTTAGTGATGCAAAAACTTCCGGAGTTTTCCAGCTGGAAAGTTCTGGAATGAAAAGATACATAAAAGACCTTAAGCCTTCTTCAATAAATGATATTTCTGCAATGATTGCTTTATATAGACCAGGGCCAATGGAGCACATATCGACTTTTATTGATTCAAAGCACGGGAAAATTCCGATAAAGTACCCTCACGAGTCCTTGGAATCTATATTAAAAGAGACTTACGGAATAATAGTATATCAAGACCAAGTTTTATTAATTGCTCAGTCTATTGCGGGCTATTCTTTAGGTGATGCGGATAGATTTAGGAAAGCAATGGGAAAGAAGATCCCTCAGGTTATGGCAGAGGAAAAAGGAAAATTTATACAGGGCACTTTAGACAATGGATTTAACAAAGAGCTAGGGGAAAAAGTTTTTGAATTAATTGAGCCTTTTGCAGGATATGCTTTTAACAAGGCTCACAGTGTTAGTTATGCAATGATTGGATACTGGACTGCATATTTTAAAGCAAATTATCCAGAAGAATTCATGTCTATTTTGATGAAAAATTCTGCAGACGACAAAGAAAAAATCTCTGCTCTCATCACAGAATGCAATTCAATGAACATCGCTGTTTCTGGGCCAAATATAAATATGAGTGAAATTGATTTTAATCCCTATGTTCCTGTTGTTAAAGATCAGGAAATTCAGGGTGATGAAGCAAAAGTTGACACAATATCTGCAATTGACTCATACAAGGACTATAAAAGTAATAAACCAATAAGCTATGGATTAGGCACAATAAAAAGTATTAGCTCAAACGCAATACTGCCTATTGTTGAAGAGAGGAAAAAGAATGGTAAATTTAATAATATTGAAGATTTTATAACCAGAATGTCTAAAAACCCCATATCAAAAGGTTCTCTTGAAGCTTTAATAAAAGTTGGGGCTTTTGATGAAATTGAAAAAAGAGAAATATTGCTTCCTTCCGTGGAGAAAATTTCTATAGAAATGTCTAGAAGAAATCAATTAGAAGCTAGCGGGCAAGCAAATATGTTTGATTTGTTTGGCGATGAAGTAAAAGTGCCGTTAAATTTAAATTTAATCGAAACAGAAGTAGATTATAAAGAAAGAATGTTTTGGGAGAGAGACTTATTAGGCACAGTTCTAAGCGAGAATCCAATTAATAAAAAAATAGAAACTTATTCAAATTCTCATATTGTATTAGCAGGACAATTAAGCTCTGAGCGTGCAAATTCTAAAGTTAAAGTTATTGGGCAAGTTATATCAACTACAAAGAGGACAACAAGGGCAAAAGAAATGTTTTTAATTTGTCAGTTAGGTCTATTAGATAACACAATCGAACTTGTTATTTGGCCTGACAAGATGGAGGGTTCACAAGATCTGTGGGAAAACGGAACATATCTTGAGTTGGGTGTAAAAACAAATTTAAGAAATGGAATAACAAACTTAATTTTTGAAGAGGGGAAAAAACTAGAGTTTGAAAATAACGAACTTGAAAAATTTGTTTCCAAAGAAACTGTTGATTTAAATAAGGACAAAGAATTGTTTTACAAAGAAGAAGAAATAAACCAAGATCCTTTTGAGGAAAAAGAAATAATTGAGCCAGTTCCAAGCGAAATTATTGAGTCTTCATCTACAGGTAATTTAAATATTGAATTCTTTGGATCAAAAAATCTAATTGAAGATAAGTACAAATTTGAAGATATTGTGAAATTACTCCTAGAAAATAAATCAAATAATGAAGAAGAAAATGTGTCTATAAAGATAATCTATGATGAAAAATCAATACACTTGGACCTTCCATTGTCTGTCAATGTTTCTGAAGAGCTAAATTCAAAACTAGACTCTATAATAGGTCACAATAACATTATTATCACATAGAGCAATTTAACTGAATTAATTTCTGTAATATACTCTACCTTATGAATAATTTAGTTTACCCAAAAATATTAATGTATTCTCGAAGTTTCTGCTCTGATTGCGTAAGAAGTAAGGCTTTTTTAGATAATAACAATATTCCTTACACAGAAATAAATATTCTTGAAGACGCCAAATCACAAGAAAAAGTAATCAGTCTTAATAATGGAAGAGCCACAGTCCCCACTATAATAATTAATAATTCTGAAAAAGAAATAATTCTTAGCGAGCCAACTGATGCTGAATTAGCAAAAGCAATTAGCAAACTTTCTTTAAATTAATGAAATATTTCATTTTCATACCTCATATGGACATTGGAGGGGTAGAAAAAAGCTTCTTAACTTTATCAAATCAACTTCTAGAAAAAGGTAATAAGGTTTCAATAGTTACTCTTAACCAGAGTAAAAATTTACTAAATTATGACAATAAAATTGAAATAATTTCATTAAAAACTTCGCGATCAATATTATCATTATTTAAATTATCAAAAATACTGAGTGAAAAAAAACCTGATATTTTAATATCAGCTCAATATTACGCAAATATAATTGCGATGCTGTCTTCAATTTATTCAAAACATAAAGTTAAGGTAATTCTCTCTGAAAGGCTTCACCTTTCTTCTGCACTAAAACAATATAATTTTTTGAAAAAATTAATACTAAAATCATTAGTAAAATTAACCTATCCTAATGCAGATCTAATTTATGGCAACTCTGAATCAGTTTGTGAAGACTTAAGTGAAAATTATGTAAATAAATCTACAAAAATTATTAAAATATTCAATCCTTCTTCTTCGAAAAATATCATTAAATTATCAAAAGAAAGGGTTAGTGATCCTTGGATTTCAAAGAGCGAAGTGCCAATTATTTTATATGTTGGAAGGCTATCTTTTCAAAAAGATATTCCGACTATGCTTAAAACTTATAAACTTATTACAAAAGAAATAAATTCAAAATTATTAATTATTGGAGATGGTCCTCGGAGAAAATTAATTGAGGAATTTAAATTAAATAATCCTGAGCTCGAAAAACAAATTAAGTTAATTGGGTATAGCAAAAATCCTTACAAATTCTTTAAATATTCAAAAGTTTTTCTGTTGACTTCTCTATATGAAGGTCTGCCAAATGTTCTTATAGAAAGCCAAATACTTGGCACTCCAATAGTTGCTACAAATAGCCCTGGAGGGACCGCAGAAGTCTTAGAAAATGGAAAGTCTGGCCTTTTAGCAGATACCAAAGATGCTCATAAATTATCAGGAAAAACCTTGAGTATATTAAAAAATGAATGTTCATCTAAAAAGCTGAAAGAAACTATGAACCTATCGATAAAAAGATTTGACCCATCTTTAGTCACTGAACAATTAATTTATGAGATAAAAAAACACATTTAATATTGAAGTTTACCAATGGTAGATATAAAATTTTGCTCTAAATAAAATTCATCAATAAATTCAGATTCTTCGAAAAGTTTTTTAGTTAAATTTCTTAATACGCCTGTTCCATGGCCATGAACTATTCTTACGTGGGAATAATTAGAATTAATACAATTAACAATATGATTTTCTATTGCAATTTTAGCTTGATTGTACCTCATTCCATGCAAATCTATTGATATTTTTTCCTCTTTAATATCGATCTTAAATATCCACTTCAATTTTTATAGGTGAGTGATCGGACTTTCTTTCACCTAAATCATCAGGAGGTGATATTAGCACTTCCTCGCTGTGAATTAGTGGAAGAATTGACTTGGAAGCAAGAAAATAATCAATTCTCCAGCCTGTATTATTTTTATAAGCACTGCTCATATAGCTCCACCATGTATATGGCCTAGATGATGAATTTTTTTCTCTAAATACATCTACAAATCCTTCAGATAAAAAATTTGAAAAGCTTTCTCTTTCTTCATCTGTAAAACCTGAGTTTCCTCTATTAGAAGCCGGATTAGCAATATCTATTTCTTGATGAGCAACATTAAAATCTCCACAAGCAATAACAGGCTTCTTACTTGCCAAAGATTTTAAATACTTAAGGAAATCTACATCCCATTCTTGAGTTCTATAATCTAATCTTTTAAGTGGCTCTTTCCTGTCAGATCCTGAATTAGGAACATACACATTAACAACAAATATATTGCCTAAATCTATTGTAATCACACGACCTTCCTTGTCATGCTTTTCTATGCCAATTCCATATTTAATCTCTTGAATCTTTTTCTTGGAGATTATTAAGGTTCCTGAATAACCTTTTCTTTCTGCGCTATTCCAAATCATTTCATATGGCTTAATATCCAAATCAACCTGACTTTGGTCTGCTTTTGTTTCTTGAATACACATAATATCTGGAGAATGAGTAGATAAAAATTCCCTGAACCCCTTTTTGAGGCAGGCTCTTATTCCATTTACGTTCCAAGAAATGATTTTCATAATTATTAAACAAAAAAGTATATTATAATTAAAGTATGTTACACCCAAGTCAAAATAATCTCATCTGGATAGATCTTGAAATGACAGGGCTAGGAGATGAAAACGTTATATTAGAAATTGCTGTAATCATTACAGATGAAAAATTAAATATAACTGATAAATTTCCTGACTCTAAACTAGGCTTAGCAATAAATAGAACCAAAGAAGAGCTAAAAACTATCGAGCCTTGGTCGCTTAATCAACATACAAAATCTGGCTTACTAAAAAGAGTCGATGAATCTAATTACTCATTAAATGATGCTGAAAGTTTAGTTTATAAATTTATTTCTGAAAGAATTGAGCAGAACAAAGGAATATTATGCGGTAACTCAATTTGGGTCGATAGAAAATTTTTGAGAAAAGAGATGCCGAAACTTGAAGAGTATTTATTCTACAGAATGATTGATGTCTCTTCTATAAAAGAATTAGTTCAAAGATGGTACCCAGAGACAAAATTCCCTGAAAAAAGCAAAACACATCTTGCGATGGAGGACATCCAAGAAAGCATTGAAGAGTTAAAGTGGCTCAGACAATACTTTTTTTCAGATCCAGATTATATAGGAAGTAATTGACCATTACTTGAACTTGAAACATTTGCATAATAAACAAAGTTAGTTCGCTTTTTATTAGTTTTTTCAATTACTCTCTTATCAGCAGAGGGATTCAATACTTTTTCTACACCTTGTATCGATGACTTAGGATCTTCATTACTAATTAATATTTTGTCCCCATGCACTTCTTTTGCAATCATATCAAGCAATGTAAGCGAACCACCCCTCGGAGCATAGACCCCTGTTTCCCACTCGCTAACTGTTTGCTGCCTAATTCCTAATTTCTTAGAAAATTCACTTTGTGATAAATCTAAAGATTTTCTTAGTTCTTTTATTGATTCAGAATTCCACATAATTATTCCTATTATTATTAATATGGGTAAATTTAACTCATTGCTTATCTGAGATTCAATAAGTTTTTGTGCAATTATTCAGAAAATTTGTGAATTTTTAGTTAAATCAGGAATATTATAAACAGATCCTGCAACTGAAGCAATAACTGTCGAATTATTAAAGATATATTCATAAGCATCAATAATATCCTTTAAAGATACCTTTTTGAGCATCTCAAGACTCTCCTCTATAGAAACAATCCTACTATTCAAAAGGTGCTGTATTCCATAATTCATTGCAATTGCTCTTGAATCCTCATACCTCATCATCATTCTGCCTCTTATTAATTCTTTAGAGGACTCGATTTCTTCTTTGGACAGATCATTTTTTACTTTTTTAATCTCTTCTATTACAACTTTAAAGGTCTCTTCTGTATTTTCAGGAGCAATTCCAGCATCTATATAAAAAATTCCACAATCTGAATAGCCCTGAGAAGTAGCGTTTATTGAATATGCCAAACCTCTCTTTTCTCTTACCTGTTCAAAAAGCCTACTAGTCATGCCTCCTCCCAGAATCACTGATAGCACCAATGAAGCATGTCGTAAATTATCAACTAATGAAAAATTTTTAAAAGCGATAGTCAAGTGAGATTGATTAGTCTCCATTTTATCTAAAACTGTTAAAGGCCTGTCATTATAGTAAGAAGGAGGAGAAAATTTCATTGGATCTCCTTCCCTAAAGCCTTCAAAAGCTCTTTCAGATGCGTGAATAACTTTTTCATGATCAAGGTCTCCAGAGACAACTAGAACCGCATTTGAAGATGTATATTGCTTATTAAGATATTTAATTAAGTCTTCCCTTGAAGTAGCTTTAACAGTTTCTATAGAACCTGCAACATCTACTCCCATGGGTTGGTCAGGCCAAATATGCTCATCAGCCTTATTTGATGCTCTGCTACCAGCTGAATCCATAAATGCTTTTATCTCTTCATATACAACATTTTTTTCTAATTCTAAATCTTCAGTTTTTATCAAAGGATTTTTAGCCATGTCGACCAATACATCTATCCCATCAAGGTAAAACTCAGAAGGCATTTTACACCAATAGCCTGTGGATTCTTTGTCTGTATAGGCATTTAATATGCCTCCTTTTGATTCAACTATTTCTGCAATTTCCTTGGGAGTGTTTCTTTTTTTAGTTCCTTTGAACAATAAATGCTCGAATAAATGCGAGGATCCAGCAATATCAGGTGTTTCATATCTAGACCCAGCCCCAAAAAATAAAATAACAGTTGTTGCTCTGGTATTTTGCATTGGAACAGTAATAATAGTTGCTCCATTTTCTAATTTTATTGTTTTGAAATTGTTCATGATGAATAATTAAACCATGATTAATGAAAAAATTGTTAGTTTTATTAAAGAAAAGAATTTCTATATTGTAGTTACTGCCATTTCAATAATTGGCTTTCTATTAAGATTTTATGGAATTAATTGGGATAACGGCCTGCTTTTTCATCCTGATGAGAGGCAGCTCCTAATGATTTCTAGTCAGATGAATTTAAACAATCTTGATCCAGGCTGGTACAACTATGGAACCTTTCCTTTATATCTTCTAGAATTCTTCTCCCTAAATAGTGAATGGAATATTTATGAATTAAGATTTCCAGGGAGAATTCTGAGTTCAATTTTTGATTCATCTACAATAATTATTTCTGGGCTTATTGGAAGAAAATTATATTCAAATATTACTGGAATACTTGCTAGCTTTTTTTACTCTATATGCGTCTTAGCAATTCAAACTTCTCACTTTTTCGTTGTCGATACTTTCCTTACTTTCTTTACAACTTTAATAATTTTTTATTGCATAAAATTAAATGAAAAATTAACTGTAAAAAGAACCGTAATCGTAGGTATACTTTTTGGCATCTCGTTAACTATAAAAATTAGCTCTGCCTTAATACTAGGCATTATCTTAATTGTAATTATATTTAATATTAATTCTTCAAAAGGCAGATTAAATGATTTATTGAAATATTATATTTTGGTTCTATTTTCATCTTTTCTTACTTTCTTTATATTAAATCCATTTTCATTAATTAATTATAGTGACTTTTTATTAGCCTCAAAAACACAATCTGATATGGCGCGTGGCTTAATTGATTTTCCCTATACTAGGCAATATATAAACACAACTCCATATATATATCATTTAATCCAGATAGTAAAAACTTCATTGGGGCCAATAGCAGGCCTGATAGGAATTTTTTCAATTTTATTTGCTTTCAGGAAATTAGAAATAAATAATCA
>JAYZIQ010000071.1:0-12651 GCA_036165455.1 Chloroflexota bacterium
TTCTCCAATTAAATTTAATGAACCTTCCAAATTTATAGTATCAATATTGATTTCTATCATGTCATTTTCTTTTAATTTTCCTATTGGCCCACCATCTAATGCTTCTGGTCCAATATGTCCTATACAGGCCCCGGTTGAAACTCCAGAAAACCTTCCATCAGTGATTAATGCGACTTCTTTTCCGTAAGGTAAATATTTTAATGCGATAGTTATTTGTGCCACTTCCTGCATGCCGGTTCCCTTAGGTCCACCGCAAACAATCACCATAATGTCACCTGCTTTTATTTTATTTGGCCCCTTGTCTTTAACTGCTTTTATTGCATCAGCCTCTGAAATAAATATCCTTGCTGGGCCAATTTTTCTGTATACTCCATCTTCGTCGATTACTGTTTTATCTATAGCTGTGCTTTTAACAACTGATCCTTCTGGCGCAATATTTCCTTTTGGAAATGTCACAGTCGAAGTCATATTTTTCTTTTTTGAATTTTTTAAACTATGAACAACGTCTTCCGGGTCAATTCCTCTTGATTTTATTAACTGATCTCTTACAAAATGTCTTTTTTCAGATTGTTTCCACCAAATTAAGTTTTCTTCTAAAGTTTTACCGGATGCTGTCATAACATCTAAATTGAGCAACCCCTCATCTCTTAGTTTAAGCATAACTTCAGGAACACCTCCTGATGAGAAAAAAACTGATGTTGGGAATCCTTTTGGCCCATTTGGAAGTACATCAACAAGCCTTGGTATTAGCTTGTTTATTCGGGTCCAGTCATCTACTTTCATCATTTTTCTTTTAACAGCATGAGCTATGGCTGGTAAATGTAAAATTAGATTCGTAGATCCTCCGCAAGCCGCATGAACTATCATTGCATTTTCAAATGCTTGGTCGGTTAAAATAGCTTTTGTATTTATTTTGTTGTCTACTAAATTTTTTAATGCAAGGGCAGACCTTCTTCCAGTATCGAGCCAAATATTTGTTCCTGATGGAGTGAGGGCAGCATGAGGGAGTGTCATGCCTAACGACTCTGCAATTACTTGGCTTGTTCCTGCTGTTCCTAAGAATTGACATCCACCCCCTGGAGAGGCACAAGTTTTGCACCCCATATCTTGGGCATATTCAAGAGTTACTTCATCTTGAGCATACCGCGCACCAATAGACTGAATCATTGCAGTGTCTTCTCCTTCTTCTACCGCTAAAGTAACTCCTCCTGGCACTATTATTGTTGGTTTTTCAGGTGTTCCAGCGAGAGCCATCATCATAGCAGGAAGGCCCTTGTCACAAGTAGCAATTCCCATTACACCTTTTGTGGTAGGTATGGACCTACTAAGCCTCCTCATAACAATTGCCGCATCATTTCTATATGGAAGGCTGTCCATCATTCCTGATGTTCCTTGGCTTCTGCCGTCACATGGGTCAGAGCAATATGCGCTGTATGGAATTCCATCGTCATCTTTAATTTGATTAGCCACAGTTTCAATAAGCATTCCAAGTTCAAAATGACCAGTATGATGCCCTAAAGCTATAGGTCGCCCATCATCTCCCCTCATGCCTCCCAATGTACTTAAAATCATAAATTGAGTTCCCCATAATTTTTTTGGATCCCAGCCCATACCAGTATTCTGGCTTTGTGCAAAAAGGTTTCCACTAGGCTCAGAAATCAATTGTTCAGGCGTAAATTCGATTTTTCCTTTTGGGCCTTCCGCATGGGTTAAAAAATCCCATGAATCATTATTTAATTTAGACTCTCCCAATATATCCATAGACTTATTTTAACAATTTAATAAATTCTTGCTTGAAAGAAGTAATGTTTTTTAAAGAGTCTTTAGCGGGTAGTATTTTTTTGGGTTTGAATTCAATTATTCTAATACTTTCAGGATCAACTATTGAGGCTTCAGAGCAATATTTAGAAAGCATCGATTTAGTTTTTGAATATGAATAATAATTATCAATATCTAGATTGTCATCGGTTATATTTATAGCAAAATAATTTGAGTTAATAGTTTTATAGTTTTCAAAAATTATAGAAATTAATGCCAAAGGGTTGCGGTAATGAATGTTGATATTTTTTTGATAGTTCTTAAATTTAAAATTATTTTTAGTATCTTTAAAATATAAAGATGCGTTATTAATTACGCCAATCATGTTAGTTTTGTTTGGCATTAAATTTTTTAGTTTAGCTTTTGAATTTATTTTTGAAAGATCCATATAAATAGGAAGAAATTTTTGCTTTTTGAATTTACTTTCTAGTTTTTTTGAAAGTCCAATTGTTTCTTTTTTTGATTTAAAATAATGAAGCAAAATGTTATATTTTTTCTTTGCAAGTAACTCAGCTATATGTATTCCAAGTTTACTTGATGATCCTGTTAATAAAACAAATTCGTTTTCCAGCATAATTAATTTAAATTTAGGATACTCTTTATATTTTTTTCAGTAATATTCATCAAATCCTGCTCTTTTAAATTTTTCATTTCTTCTAATATTCTATTGGGGCTTAAAATAGGAAAATCACTACCAAAAATTATTTTTTCTGATCCAACGATTTCTATTGCTATTTCAAATATTTTAGGATTGTATAAAAATGATGATGCAGCAGTATCGTAGTATACATTTTTAGATATCTCTTTTACTTCTTTCATTAATTCATAAAATAATAAGCCTCCTCCCCAATGTGCAAGAATTATTGTGTTTTCTGGAAATAATTTAATAAATTTATATATATTTTCAGGATAGGTATTGCCTTTTCCGGGATACAAATGTCCTGCTGGTTCAGAGGCATGAATTATTATAGGAAGTGAGTTTTCTTCTAATAATTTTAAGGAGTCTTTCCAGGTATTTTCATCGTAAAGAGCAAGTTCTTGTATTGACGGGTGTATTTCTCCTGCACCCTTTCCCCCAAGATTTATACATTTCTCCATTTCTTCTAGATTTTCTTTAAACATTGGATTGATTGAAAAAAAAGGAATTAATTTAGACGGATTTTTTTTGAAAGCATCTAAATTAAATTTATTTGATGCCTGAAGAAGACTGAAATTTGTCCATCCGTAGCCCAAAATAATTGATTTTTTTATATTGCTTAAGCTCATACTTTTGAGTAGCTCTTCAGGTGTTGTAGCTTTTTGTTCATTACTGAACATTTCTAAAAGAACTTTCTCTTCGCCAAACTCTTCTATAAGTTTATTAGGCTTATTTGGTAATATATGTGTATGAGAATCAATCATGATTATTTAAAAATTTTAAGTTAAGTTTACAGGATATGAATAATTTAAATCGAGGCACTGTTTTCGTAAGGAAAATTTCACCAGAAACAATTCTAGAGGATTATTCATGGTTATTGCAAAAGGCAAAAGTTGGTGAGAATTTTGATAAATCCATAAATACTTTTTTAAAGGTAAACATTTCTTGGGATAGATATTACCCTGGGTGCTCAACGGCTCCATGGCAACTTGAGGGTGTAATTAAAGAACTCCTAAAAAATAATTTTTCAAATGTTATTGCTGCTCATAATGGAACAGTTGTTGTAGATCCTGAAAGAGGAAGAATTGAAAATAAGCATAAAAATATAGAAGAAAAATATAATATTCCTCATATTCTTGTTGATTCACCTGGATCTGAAGCGATTGCGTATAAGCCAAAAAAGAAACTATTAGTCTTAGATAAGATTTTTAAAGAAGGTATCATGATTCCAAAAATTTTTTATGGAAGCAATATCATTCATATGCCAACAATGAAGACCCATGTTTTTACTACCATGACAGGAGCTTTGAAAAATGCCTTTGGGGGACTACTTAACCAAAATAGACATTGGACTCACTCACAAATTCACGAAACTTTAGTTGATTTATTACAAATTCAGCATGATATACATGAAAATATTTTTGCTGTCTCTGATGGAGCATTTTCAGGAGATGGCCCAGGGCCCAGGGCAATGAGAATTAAAGAGAAAAATATTATTGTAGGAGGGTATGATCAAGTTTCTGTTGATGCAGTAGTAGCTAAGATGATGGGTTTTGATCCAATGAAAATCGATAAATTAAAAATATGCCATGAGATGTCACTTGGAGTAGCAAAACCTTCAGAAATTAATATTATAGGCGAGGATATTTCATCTGTTAATTGGAAATACTCATCTAGTGAGAATACTTTTGCTAGCAAAGGCCAAAAATTTATTTATTGGGGACCTTTGAAGCCTTTAGAAAAAATTCTTTTAAGAAGCAAGATCGCACCATGGGCATTTTTTGCTTCCGATTTATATCATAATAAATATTGGCTTAGATTTATTGGAAAAGGGAGAGTTAAGAAAGCATTAAAATCAAAATGGGGAAAGTTGTTCCTAGATTACTAAGATCTAATGTGACCTTTACCTACAATTATCCATTTATATGATGTAATTTCATTTAGGCCTAAGGGCCCTCTAGGTGAAACTTTGGTTGTACTTACAGCAATTTCAGCTCCCAGCCCTAGTTCTCCTCCGTCGTTAAATCTAGTAGATGCATTTACTGTTACAGCTGAAGAATTTACTTTTTCAGTAAATATTTTTTGATTTTTAATAATATTTGAGATTATTCCATCAGTATGTCCATAACTATGTCTATCAATATGTTTTATAGCGCTCTCAATAGAAGGTACCGTTTTTAGAGAAACTATTAAATTTAAATATTCTTGACCCCAGTCTTTTTCTGATGCCTTCTTAATTAATTTCGAAGGATTTATTTTTTTTGCCTTTTGAAATAATTTTGGCTGAATTCTTATTTCAATTCCAAGCCCAATAAAATGATTAATTATTTTTGGCAATAATTTATTTTGTTGTTTTTCATGAAGCAAGATTGTATCTAAGGCATTGCAAACACTCGGAGCTTGTGTTTTTGCATTTTCTAAAATTGGTAAAAGTGATTCTTCATCTATTTTTTCATCTATGAATAAATGACTTACTCCAATTCCTCCAAAAATAGCCCTCATCTTTGCATTTCTTGAAACATTATTTACAAGCTCTTTCCCGCCTCTTGGTATAACTAAATCTATATATTCATTCATACCTAGCATTTCATTAATATATTTTCTGTTCGGATCTTTTAAATATTGAATACAATTAGAACTAACATTATTTTTTTTAAGAGCCTCTTTTATAATTTTAGTAAGCGATAAATTTGTGTTTAAAGACTCTTTCCCGCCTCTCAGAATAGCTACATTTCCAGATTTTATAGACAGGCATGCAATATCTATAGTCACATTTGGCCTACTTTCATAGATTGCTGCAATAACACCAATTGGTACAGGCTGCTTCTTTATCACTAAGCCATCATTTCTAGTGAATTCCTCATTGCTTAGAAGAGGGTCATTTAGCTTCCTGATATTATTTATAGAAGTAATAATATTTCTTAATTTTTTAGGGTTTAAAATTAACCTTTCCCTTATCTCAATAGGTAATCTCGTATTATTGGCTAGGTCTTTTTTATTAGCTCTAAGAATCAGGCTTTCTTGGCTTTTTAAATTTTCAGATATTTCTTTTAGTATCTGATTTCGTTTTAAGTTAGATAATGAGCCTATTTCTTTAGTGCATTCTCTTGCAGACTTGCAAATTGATATTAAATTCATAGATTATTTTCACTAGTTGATTCTAATAATACTAGATTATCTCTATGTATCATTTCAGTGCCATAATTAATTTCAATAATTTCATCTATTTCTTTTGAATCTTTCCCTTTTAGCATTAAAGAATCTCCAGTGCCATAATTTGTTATTCCGTATGCGATTTCATTATTTTCTGAATCTTTTATTAATAAAATATCACCCCTATTAAATTTTCCTTCAATTGATAAGATTCCAACTGGTAATAAGCTTGCACCTTTGCTAACTAGTGCTTTTTTTGCACCATCATCAATTATTATTATTCCTTTATTTTCAGATACACCAGTAAATAACCATCTCTTTTTGCTCTCTAATTTAGAAGTATTAGGTATAAATTGTGTTCCTATACTATCTTCGTTAATAATTTTTTCTATTACATTATTTCTTGGGCTTGTTATTACACACCTAATTCCAGATCCTAGGCATATTTTTGCTGCTTCTAATTTACTTTTCATTCCTCCTGAACCAATTTTATCTTCAGAATCTTTCGCATAAGACATAATAGTGTCATCAATTGTATCTACTCGCTTAATTAATTTTCCTTTGTCGCTAATATCAGGATTTTCTGTATATAATCCGTCCATTTTTCCAAATAAAATGAGTAGATCAGCATCAATTGCATTTGCAACTACAGATGAAAGCCTGTCATTATCTCCATAAAATCGACCCTCAATTTCTTTAGTTGAAACGACGTCATTTTCATTAATTATTGGAATTACATTTAATTCATAAAGTTTTTCCAGGGTATTTTTTATATTCAAATAAGCAACCCTAGAATTAAAATTATCGCGACCGGCTAATACTTGAGCGCAATAAATATTATGAGCTTCAAAAAACTTACTGTATTTCTCCATTAAAAATGTTTGGCCTATAGAAGCCAAGGCTTGTTTTGAGGAAGTTTGATTTGAATTTTCTAACCCTTTTATTAGCAAATGATGTTTTGCTAGTGCGACTGCACCAGATGTAACTATCGTAAATTCAAAACCTTTTGATCTTAAATTAATGATTTCATTTAATAATTGATCTAGATAATTATAATTATTATCTTGAGCATCATTAAGGATTATTTGTGACCCTATTTTTACGACAATTCTTTTCATATCATATTCAAATTTTTTTTGATTATAATTTAGAGTATAGTTTTAAGTTGATTTATATCCAAGCATAAGGTCAAAATTTGAAAGTTCAATCCAAAATAAAAAATAATAACCAATTCGAACTATTTTTTTCAGATCTTATTCTCAATAAAAACGAGAGTTTAATAAAAAAGATTTCAAATTTAGATAAAAGTTTATTAGAGATATATTCTCCAAGCGAAAGTTTAGCTTTTATAACCTCGGCAATTTCAAGGGTCAGAAATGAAGGAGTTATTTTAATTGTTGATACCCCAGAATTGTCTAGATCATTGTATGAAGATTGTTCTGAGTTTTTAGGTAATTATGTAAATGTTATTCATGTCCCCGAAATTGACACTCACCCAATGAGTGGCTTGGAATTTGGCTCTTTTTCCAATATTGAGCGCAATGGATCTATATCAAAAATATTAGATTTAAAAAATAAAAATTTTTTGGCCATTACATCAGGCCTTTCCGTTGCACAGAAAACCCCTAATTTAGAATTTTTAGCAAATGAAGGAACCCTGAATGCTCACATTAACCAAAAAATAAAAATTAGTGAAATAGTTAATAAACTTTCATTTTTGGGATACGAAAGAACCAATGTAGTTGAGCAATCAGGAGAGTTTTGTGTCAGGGGAAGTCTTATAGATGTTTTTCCTGTAGGTAATAAGAATCCTGTAAGAATTGACTTTATTTCAGATGAAATTGAGAGCATAAGAAATTTTGACCAAGAATCTCAAAAAACAATAAAGCACTTAAAAAACGTATCAATTAGGGTTTCCAGCCAATTGCCTACAACAACAAAAACATCAATCCCAAAAAAGAATTCAGATGGATGCCTGTTAGATATTTTTGATGAAAATTCTATATTGGTTATTAGTGAGCCACAATCAGTAGAGATTTCTCTCAAGGAATACGAAAAAAGATTTTCTTTTAATGAAAAAGATAGATTTACCTATGGACAAAAAGATATAGCGAAAAGGTTGTTGAAATTTGATAAGAGAATAAATATAAAAAATCTTATGATTTCAAATAAGGCCCCAGAAAATTTTGTTAGGGTTGAAAAAATAGACTTGAATGTACAGAATCTAAGCTCATTAGATCCAATCGGTAAAGCAGCAAATCAAATAATTGAATATAGCAAAAATTTTATAGTAATGGTTGCTTCGAACAATATAGAAAGGCTAAAAGAACGAGTAAATGAACATTTTGGTGAAGACAAGGAATTGAAAAAAAGAATTTATTTTGAAAAGAAGTCCATCAATAATTCTTTTGGAATTAAAGTCGCAAATCAAGGCGGGGTTATATTTCTAGGCGATCAAGAACTATTTGGAATAAAAAATAAAATCAGGCATTTAGATAAATCTATAAGCAGGAGTCGCAAATCAAGATTATTTGAAAAAGGAACCTTAGTTGTTCATGAAGATCATGGAATATCAAAATTTATTGGAGTAACAAAGTTAAAAGGGCATAGCGACAGAGAGTACTTAGAATTACATTTTGCAGATGACGATAAACTTTTTGTGCCCGCAGATCAAATATCTAGAATTGAGTTATATAGAGGAGGTCAGGAAAATGCCCCTAAGCTACATCGGCTTCACGGAAAAGAATGGGAGCGACAAAAAAATAGAGTAAAAAAATCCACAGAGATTTTGGCATCAGAGCTTTTATATATACATTCAAGTAGAAAAAATGCTGAAGGTTTTTCTTTTAATAAAAATGATGACTGGCTAATAGCATTAGAGTCTAGCTTCCCCTTTGCTTTAACTGAAGATCAGCAAAGATCTATAAATGAGATATATGAGGACATGGAAAGTAGCATACCTATGGATCGATTGCTTTGCGGGGATGTTGGGTTTGGAAAAACTGAACTAGCAATTAGAGCAAGTTTTAAGGCTGTTCAAAGTGGAAAGCAAGTTGCAATATTAGTTCCTACTACAGTATTAGCTGATCAACATTATGAGACATTTAGAGCAAGGCTCGGTCAGTTTCCAGTAAATATAAAATGTCTTAGCAGACTTAAGACAATTAAAGAGTCAAATGAAATAAAAAAACAATTGAAGGCTGGGCAGATTGATATATGCATAGGAACGCATAAATTATTACAGAACGCTATAGATTTTAAAGATCTAGGATTATTTATAATTGATGAAGAGCATAAGTTTGGCGTAAAACAAAAAGAATTTTTGAAAAGCATGAGGCTTAATTTAGATATGCTTTCTTTAAGCGCAACTCCAATTCCTAGAACAA
Organism: Chloroflexota bacterium; assembly: GCA_036165455.1. Lineage (GTDB taxonomy): Bacteria > Chloroflexota > Dehalococcoidia > Lucifugimonadales > Lucifugimonadaceae. The sequence continues at coordinate 8,995 of JAYZIQ010000071.1, forward strand.
TGAATTTAGCTTTGTCAGGAGTAAGAGATTTAAGCATGATTGAAACAGCTCCATTAGATAGAAGATCAGTAAAAACATACGTTATTGAAGAAAATGATGAATTATTAAGGGAGATAATTTTAAGAGAGAAGGATAGAAATGGGCAGGTATTTATTGTTTATAATCGCGTAAACAAAATAGAAAAAATTTCTGAAAAAATTAAACAAATAACTTCAGAAGTTAATGTTGATTATGCTCACGGAAGAATGGACCCTAGAAAGCTATCAGAGGTCATGAATAATTTTGCAAATAAGAATATTGATGTTTTAGTTTGTACCACAATTATTGAGTCTGGTTTGGATTTGCCAGACTCTAATACAATAGTGATAATCAATCCCCATCAGTTAGGCTTAGCGCAACTCTATCAGCTCAGAGGGAGAGTTGGAAGGTCAAGTCATCAGGCTTATGCATATTTTGTTGTCCCTAAGAAAACAAGACTTAATATTGAAACCGAAAAAAGACTTGAGGCTATGACAAGATTTCAATATTTAGGCGCAGGCAAAGAGATTGCTTTAAGAGATATGGAAATTAGAGGGGTAGGAAATATTTTAGGTAAAGAGCAAAGTGGAAATGTTAATGCAATTGGGCTTGGATTATTTTTAAAATTTTTAGAATCAGCTGTTTCAAGGAAACAGAATAGAATTGATTACGATGATTTAAAATTCAAACATTCTTTAATTAATTTAGATTTATTGGAGGATATTGGCATACCTTTTGATTATATTCCTGACATAGAATCAAGGCTAGAAATATATGATCATTTATCTTCAATTTTTGATTTAAAAGAAATATCTGATTATCAAGATGAATTAATAGACAGGTTCGGACAATTGCCTGCAAGCTTAATGAATTTGGTTAATCACCAAAAAATAAAAATTTATTGTTCTAAATTGGAAATTAACTCTATTAGTATTAAGAAAGATCAAAGCCTAATTAGATTTAAATTCTCTATAATCGGGATGGAAAATTTTATTAAAGAAATATTTAAAAGTAAATTCTACATATCTGATAAACAAATTAAGATTAATGATAAAATTGAAATGACAGAGCTTATGCATATTTTAAGTGATTTCGAGCAGTTTAAATCAAAATTTTCTGAACAATTTTCTTCTATATTATAGATTGCAGTTCGTTTAAATTTTTAATTACCTTGCACTCTTTGTAAGAATTATTATGATTCTCTCTATCTAATAAAATTGGTATTATATTTGAATTTTTTGCGCCTATAATATCTGTTTCTATTTGATCTCCAATAAATAAACATTCGGAGGGCGTAGAATTAAAACTATTTAAAGCGTATTCAAATATTTTTTTAGATGGCTTTGATGCCCCTGCGTCATATGATGTTATTATTTTTAAGATATAATTTGATAAATTAAGTTTTTTAATTAAATCCTCTCCTTTTGCATCAATATTTGTAATTATTCCTACCATAAAATTATTTTCTTTTAGGAATTTTAGACAAGGTAACACATCATCATATTTTTTCAGAGAGCTTTTTTGGTTATATACATAAGACCATATTTTTTCAGACTCACTTTCTGATAAATTTTGACCTAAATAGCTAAATATTTTTCTTTCATATTCACAGTAAAATATTTTTTTCTCTTCATCGTTTAAAAGGTGCATAGACTTCTTAGCAGTTTGCTCAGCAAACCACTGATCTGACTTCAAAATAGCATTTTTAAATTTAGATTTTTCGATTTCTAAATTTATTAATTTAGATGCTTGATATTGAGTTTCTTCTCTGTCTGGATAGAATTTAAATAATGTATTGTAAAGATCAAAAAATACACAATTAATCTTATTCAATTTCTAACCTTATAAATAGTAGTTTCATTATTTTGATATATTATATTTAATAGTTTATTTTCTACTAAATTGTGTATGGATTTAATTCCTTCCAGAGGATAATAAACTTTTTCTTGCTCTCCCACAATTACTAATTCAACATTATATTTATTTAATATGCTTATTTTTTGATTTAGATCTAATGTTGAGTAGAATTCGCTGACGTCATTTTTTCTTTCATTTATTAATGAGGTCCTGTATTCTCTTTGCTGTATCTGGTGCCAATCCCAACCTATTACAGATGGAAATCCAGTATATATTGAAAATCTATTACCCCATGTATATAAAGGGGACAGGCCTTCAATTATGCTTTTTGTTTTTCTTTCATTTTCTTTTAACCAATTTATAGCATCCAAATCATTCTTAAGGGATATAGAATTAGAATTATTTTTGTATTTAGCTTTTTCTGCAAATCTTGACCCATCTAGAGTTAAATTTGTATCGACGAATCTATCCTGAATTCGATTTATTGTCCCAAAAATAGGAAAGAGCATTCCTGATAAAAACAAAAATCCAATTATTGGATAGAAAAAGAATAATTTAAATTTCTTTTTTAAAGATTTTGAAATTTGCAAAATTAAGAAAGAAGATGAAATAGAAATTAAGATCCAAATTTGAAGATAGAATTTGAAAAAAGTATTCATCCTTCCAATGTCATTTTGAACTTTAAATGTTTCTACGAAGATCGCTATTAGTATTGCAGTAATAAGTAATGTAATTATTTGTGGATAGAATTTGTTTTTACTAAATTTGTTCCTTATTTTGGGTAATAAGGCAGTAAAAATAAAAATAAAAATCACTGTGAGACTTAAATAATGAATTTCTACAAAATCAAATATTCTAGTGTGAAATTCATTAGCGCTAAATCCTGTGAAAGGCGAAGTAAAATTAGCATGAAATGGAAAGAAAAATAAGTAACCAATAAGCAAAATTGCCCCAGTATATAGTGTGGCAGCTTTTATTGTATATAGAAGGTTCTTCCAGTTTTTAAAATGAATTAAAGAAAAGCTGAATATTAAAAATAATTGAACAGGTATTAGCCAGGTATTGGTAGCCCATGAAACTCCTAATAGTAAAGAGTTAAATAAAATAGTAGATATATAAAACTGACTAGAAGTATTTTTTATTTTTGAAAAGCTTAAAATTAAGAAAGTTAGGCTGAGAATCATAATTGGGATTGATATCATATGAGGGTGCAGGTCAGCAAATAGAAAAGAGAAAAATGGAAACTCTGAAATTTCATAACCTAAGGAATCCTGAGGCAAGACTCTAGATGGCTGCCAATAATCTATTTCAAATAGTCTGCTTATTGATCCAGATTTAATCTTGTTAAATATTTGTATAAAAGGCTGAAAATTTCCAAAAATTAATGTAGTTGAAACCATCACTATTGGAAGAAATATTTTACTCTTAGATATATTGCTTGCCAGGCTCCACAATGTGGTAAATGAAATGGCAAATACTGTTGCCACAGCTAAATTAAATCCTATATAAGTACTTATTTGTGAAAGCTTAATTATCATTCCAAATATAAAAAAACCAAAATAATAATAATTCATTATTCCTCCAGAAAACCAAGGATCAATTGGAGGCATATACCTAGAATTTAGAATAGCGTTAAGATAGGCTAGCTCCATCGGTTTTTCGCCACCTCTATATGGGTGCCATAAATCCGGATTAAGACTTCTTATTAATATAAAAATTACAAAAGAAGCTAAAAAAATTAATTCATATTTCATAAAAGATTTTTTATTTTTATAGATAAAA
>JAYZIQ010000072.1:0-6934 GCA_036165455.1 Chloroflexota bacterium
AAGAAGCTCCTAAAGACGAAGAAGCTCCAGTAGCTGAAGAAGCTCCTAAAGACGAAGAAGCTCCAGTAGCTGAAGAAGCTCCTAAAGACGAAGAAGCTCCTAAAGACGAAGAAGCTCCTAAAGACGAAGAAGCTCCTAAAGACGAAGAAGCTCCAGTATCGATTGAACTTGGATTTGATGAGTTTAGGCCAGGAGACAATGTAACTGTAAATTTGAAGATTATTGAAGGTGATAGGCAGCGAACACAGGCATTTCAGGGTGATGTGATTAAAGGTAGGTTTATAAAAAATAGCCCCCCTCCTATTTCATCTACTTTTTTGGTTAGAAGAATTGCTAGTGGAGTAGGAGTGGAAAGAATTTTTCCATATTTTTCCCCTTCCATTGAGTCTGTAAAACTTAACAGGAGAGGTAAAGTTAAACAGGCAAGAATTTTTTACATGAGAGAAAGATCTGGAAAGAGTGCAAGAATTAAAGAAAGAAGAATCTAGGAGATGTCAATTCGTCCTATTTTGACTTTTCCGAATAGTCTATTAAGAAAAAGAGCTAAGCCAGTAAAAGAAATAGACAGCGATATCATGAATTTGATTAAAGATATGAAAGATACTTTAACTGAAGCTTCAGGAGTAGGATTGGCTGCTAATCAAGTTGGAGTATTGAAAAGAGTAGTAGTAATTTTAAATTCCCCAGAAAGCGATATTATTGCATATATAAATCCCGAGATTACTAATAGAAATGGAAAAAGGGATGTGCCTGAAGGATGTTTGAGTTTCCCTGGTTACTCTGGAATAGTTACAAGATCTATATCTGTAACTGCAAGATATATGAATGAAAGTGGAGGGAAGATAAAAATTACAGCAAATGAGTTATTATCCCAGGCCTTAGAACATGAAATTGACCATTTAAATGGAATATTGTTCTTGGATCATTTAAAAGAGCATGAAAAATTATCTGAATCAAATCCCGAATATAGGCCTCATACTCACGATATTAATGTTTCTGTAAAAGTTCAGGATGATCAAAATAAAACTGAATTTAACAAAAAATTATATACTAAGGTTGGAATAGACGATCTTAAATTTGCTCTAGAAAGAGCAGATATACTTAAGGATGTGGAACAGGTAAATGATTAAGATAAGAACAATAGTTTTTGCATCAATTATATTTATAATTGCTGTATTTTCTATTTCATTCAAAGTTATAGATATAGATTTACCAGGATTGAATTTTAATAGAGGTGATTCAGAGACTTTCCTTGGCCTTACTTTAGGTTTAGATTTAAAAGGTGGAACACATTTAGTATATGAAGCTGAGCCAAAACAAGGGTCAGAATTAACTGCTGATGACATGGAAGGCGCTAGGAGAATACTAGAAAAAAGAGTCAACTCTTTTGGAATATCAGAATCCTCTGTTCAGTTAGTTGGCTCTGGAACAGGTGCTCCAACTAAAATACTAGTGCAATTGCCTGGATTGCAGCAGGTTAATATAGCCATAACAATTGCAGGGCAAGTCAAAGAAAAAGATCTAAAAGATATAATTTCAAATTTGGGTTATGAGGAATTAAAGGTTTCTCAACTTGAAGAAGCGGATGGAAGGTTTGCAATTAGTGGGCCTAGGATAAAAAGAAACGACGGAGAAACAGACCCTTCTTTTCTGCTATCTGAACTTGATAAATCATTTCCTTTATCTATTTTACTAGCTTATTCATCTTTGGATGATCAAAATCAACCTATTGATTTGCCCACATTAGAGCAAATGGAGGCAGCCGCATCATTAACAGATGAAAGTGATTATAAGATAGAAGATTTGTCTCAAGGGGTTTTTAGAATAACTTTTCCTAATTATGTACCTAGGTCAGGAGATGTAAACTCTAGGTTCTTAGATCAAGCAGAAACTTCTCTATTGGCATCACCTTTTGAAGAAATTGGAACTTTGTTTCAGGCATCTATTACCGGAGGAGTGTCTTCTTGGAGAATTACTGGAGGGGTAGAGGAAGCAAAGAAATTAATTGGAGAGACTGCTCAGCTAGAATTTAAAGAAAGAGACTGCCTGCCTATCGAAAATGAAAATAATGAAGAGGAGTGGCCTCCTGATAATTTAACTAAAGAAGAATGGTTGCAAGTAAGGTGTATTATACCTACTTACTATGAAGATAAGGCTGTTGCGTTATCTGGGGGAGATTTAGTAGATGCATTTCCAGATGTGCAACCTGGAATTGCTCGGCCAGTAGTTTCTATTGTTTTTGATGATGATGGATCAGATGAATTTTTTGATATAACAAGCAGAGTAGCGAAAAATCAAGATTTGTTAGCTATATTTTTAGACGGAGAGCCTCTAGTTGCCCCAAGTGCAAGTTCAGGAATTACTGGAGGAAGAGCATATATACAAGGGCCTACTTTTGATAGTGAAAGTGTAAAGACAATAGCAATTCAATTAAAATCTGGAGCTTTGCCAGTTGGCCTTGTCTTAATTCAGGAAAGAAATGTAGATGCATCCTTGGGTTCTGATTCGCTCAGAAAAAGTTTAATAGCTGGCGGATCAGGTTTGATTTTAGTACTAGTTTTTATGATTAGCTATTACAGAATACCCGGAATTATTGCATCTTTATCATTAATTTTTTATGCAACCCTATTATTTGCAGTTTTTAAATTAATTCCTGTGTCTCTAACTTTATCAGGCGCTGCGGCTGTTATATTGTCTATCGGTGTAGCTGTAGATGCAAATATATTAATTTCAGAAAGAACTAAAGAAGAAATAAGGTCAGGCAGAAATATCTTTTCTTCTATAAATGAAGGATTCAGTAGAGCATGGCCTTCAATACGTGATAGTAACGTATCTACTATTATTATTTGCATAGTTTTATATTGGTTTGGCGACAGATTTACAACAAGTGTAATACAAGGTTTTGCGCTTACACTTGGGATAGGTGTAATAATAAGCATGTTCACCGCCTTTACCATTAGTAGATTATTAATGAGGCTTATATCTAAAACACCTATAGGGGAGAAGTTGAATTTCTATGATCCTGTGGGACAGTTATTTGAAAAGAAAGATTAGAATGATAGACGTAGTTGGAAAAAGAATATGGTTTTTAGGATTCTCATTGATAATTTTTATTATTGGTGTGATTTCATTGGCTATACCTCCTAATTTAAATTTAGGTATAGATTTTCTATCTGGGACTGGAATTACAGTAAGCTTTGAAAAGGAAATAAATACAGAGCAGCTACAAAGCGAATTTAATAGCTTAGGATTAAGTTCAACTAATACTCAATCCTTAGGTGATGGTGTATTTTTTATTAGGACTGAAAGGTTATCGGATTTTAGCAGTTCAAGTGATTCATCATCTGTATCAAGAGAAGATGTTGAAAATTCTTTTAAAAATATAGACGATCAGTACAGAATTTTAGAGGTTGAAACAGTTGGATCAAAAGTCGCTGAAGGCACAATAAGGAATTCAATAATAGCAGTTACTGTTTCTTCATTGTTTGTTATGATTTATATTCTATATGCTTTTAGGAAACTAGAAAATTCAATTAGATTTGCACTTTCTGCTGTTTTTACATTAATTCATGACGTTGTTTTGGTTACTGGTATTTATGCGTTGCTAGGGCATATTTTTGGGCTGCAGGTTAACTCAGTATTTATTGTAGCCATACTTACTGTAATAGGTTATAGCGTGAACGACACAATAGTTATTTTTGACAGGATAAGAGAAAATAATTTAAAGTTTTCAAGCTCTACTCTGCCTCAAAATATTAATAGATCTATTAATGAATCAATTACAAGATCTTTGGGCACTAGTATAACTACTTTGCTGGTATTATTATCCATGTTGCTTTTAGGTGGCTCTACGCTAAGAGATTTTTTGGTAGTATTAGTACTTGGAGTAATAGTAGGTACATATAGCTCAATATTTGTAGCATCTCAATTTTTAGTTTTTTGGGAACAGGGTTTTAGAGATAAAAATCTATAAGTTAATTTCTTCTGTAAACTTAGTGAATATATAATCACTAACTAACTTCCCCTTTTTAGTTAAAGATGTAGTTTCTAATCTAGGCTCGATTAGAAGATTATCATTTAATTCGTTAATTAAGTTTTTGAATGTATAAGAAAAAGACTTATTAAAAAGTATCTCAAAATCTTTATGATTAATACCTTTATGTAAGCGGAGGTTTAACATAATATATTCAATCATTTTTTCTTCTTGAGTTATTGCATTTACTTCACTATATAATTCATTTTGATTATCTGTATTTTTTGATAAATAAATATATTTTTTTAATGATGCAATATTTTTCATTCTTGTCCCATTTATTAAAGAAGATGCTCCGGGCCCAAACCCTATATAATTATTTGAATTCCAATATCTTAAGTTGTGTATTGATTCGCTGCCCTTTTTAGCCCAATTTGAAATTTCGTACTGATAATAATTATTGTCATTTAATAATTCTGTGGTCATGTTGAACATTTGAATTATCACATTTTCTTTAGGCTCGGTTATTTTATTTAAATTTAGATCCCTAAAAAATTTTGTTTTAGGCTCAAATGTTAATAAATAGGTAGATAGATGAGGAAAAGAATAACCAAGAAAATTATTTATAGATTCCTCCCATTGAGATAGACTTTGGCCAGGAACACCAAAAATTAAATCTAAATTAATGTTATTTATATGGCTATCTAATAATAAATCTAATGATTTTTTTAATGTTTTTGAATTATGATTTCTACCTAATTTTTTCAAGATATTGTCATCAAAGCTTTGGCCTCCAATGCTAATTCTATTTATTCCAATTTCTTTATAAAGTTTTAATCTTGAATTATTTATATCAGCAGGATTAACTTCAATGGAGAATTCAAATTCATTGTCAATAAAGTAATTATTTTTAATAGAATCAAATATTTCTATTAAGTATTTATCATTTAGGTAAGAAGGAGTTCCTCCCCCCAAGGAAATAGAAACAATTTTTGATTCAGTAAATCTTTTGGAATTTCTTTCAATTTCCTTAATTAATGATTGAGTGAAATCAGGTATCAGGTCGTCAACTTTTGAATATTTATTAAAATCGCAATAAGGGCAAATTATTTCACAGAAAGGAATATGTATGTATATTGAAAGATCTTTATGGTGTCCAGAGGTCTGATTTTTCTTGTGAGTCTTCATTATTTGGTGTTCTTTGTTCCTGTTCCTGATTTGCAAGAGATTCTTGATTTTCCTGAATCCATCTATTCATTTTATCTAGTGCTGGAGGTATTATATTGAACATCTCAATGTCTTCAGCATATTTATGCCCTCCTGAAGATATTATAAATAAAGCAACTTCGCTCTCTTTTAATTCATTTATTTTTGCAGATATATATTCTTCTCTTTTAGTTGCAATTATGGAATAATTTTCTTCAACAATTTTCTTTACGTCCTCACTGATAAACCCAAGCTGAGCAATTCTAGTCCAGTCAATTAGAGTTTTATATATATTTTCATCTTCTAATGCCTTGTATTTGGAACCAGATTTTACTCTTTCTTTTACCACTTCAATACAGCCAGGATTTGATTCAGCTATAGCTTTTGATGCATCATCAAATTCTTGCCACATGCCTTCTATGTGTATGTATGATATTAAACCTGCAGTTTTTTCTAATTTATCTAATTGATCTGAAATTGAAGACCAGTACTCTTCAAGTAAAACTTTAAATTCTTTGTTTTCGGGGAAATAATTTTGAATATTTTGAACTAAGTATAATTTTCTTTTTAAAGCTGAGTTCTCTGCAGTTGGCTTTGTTATTTTTCCTAATTCTTCGCTCATAACTCTCCTTTACAATCTATACAGAAAAAAGAAAGTTTACTACATCTCCTGATTTTATGATGTAATTTTTACCTTCCCCTCTAATTAAACCTTTATCTTTAGCTTCTTTCTCATTTGAAAATTTTAGTAGATCTTCAATATTAATTACTTCAGCTCTTACGAAACCTCTTGCAATATCACTATGTATTTTACCTGCTGCATCAACAGCACTAGCCCCTTCTTTAATAATCCAAGATCTACATTCTTTTTTCCCTGCGGTTAAAAAGCAAATTGAGCTAGAAGATTTTAATAAATTGTTGAAAATATCATCAAAATCATTTGAAGCTATTTCAGAAGCATCTCTAAATTCATTTATTTCATTATCTTCTAAAGATAGTATGTCTTCTTCGAAACTTAATGGAACTTGTATTAAGGTTGAATCTTTTCTAATTAAAGATCTGATTTTAATCATTTCATCTTCAGCAATGCTTTGATTTTCATCTGTGTTCAAAATTACTGTCATAGGTGATTTTGCTATTAAGAATGAACTTCCTATAACTGACTTGTGTGCCTCGGTATATAATTCTGAATTATAAGGCTCTCCTTGCTCTATTAATTCAGAAACCTCTTCAAGGCACTTTATGTTTTTTTCACTGACTTCCCTTTCCTGTTTGGTCAAAGATTTAAATGTTTTTTTGATATTTTCTATTCTCTTTTCTATTATCTGGGCATCAATAAGCCTAGATTCAATTGTGAATTGCTCTATATCATTTTCAAGATTAACTTCCCCATAAGGGTGAGGCACTGAATTATTTTTAAAAGATCTTATTAATAAAATTACACCATCATATTTTTGAATCTCTTGTAAATATTTTTTTTCAATAAAATCGCTTGATGAATCAAAGTTTAAATTGGTTGCGGGGTCAGTTATATCAATTTCTCCATTCACCTTTTTTTCAGTTTCATGCCAGTCAGAGACTTTATCTAAGTTCTCATCAGGCACTTTTACTGTGCCAATTCTTATGTCAGAATATAAATCCTGCCTTGTAGATTTAGTTAAGACATTGAATAAAGCTGATTTGCCACTTTTTGGCAAACCCATAATTAGGAAATTCATTTGTGTTATTTTCTAAGTTATTGGTTAATATTAGAAT
>JAYZIQ010000073.1:0-10744 GCA_036165455.1 Chloroflexota bacterium
AAAGAAACCCCACTTCCTTTTATAGTATCTAAAATTATTGCACTAGGCGTATTCTTTTCAGACACTTTATTTAAAGCTTTAGATAATGCTTCAACATTATTGCCATCACAAGAAATGGTATTAAGCCCAAATGATTTGAACTTACTTTCTAGATCTCTAAGGTCACTAGTAGTACTTACTCTTCTGTCAGATTGGAATTTATTGTTATCAACAAGAATTACTAATTCTTCCATTCTCTCTTGAACTAATCGATTTAGAGATTCCCATATTTGCCCTTCTTGAAGCTCCCCATCTCCTGTCATAACAAAAACTTTACATTTTTTATTTGCTAGTCTGTTAGATTTAATTATTCCTTTCGCTTTAGAGATCCCCATACCCAAAGATCCGGTATTAGTAAAAATATTTGGTGTGTTTATGTCTGGATGACCTGGTAAGCCATCAATTTTTCTTAATTTATCAATTAATGAGAAATCTAATTGCCCTAAAGAAATCATTACGCAATACATTGCAGGGGCATCATGACCCTTAGAAGAGAAGAAATATACATTTTCTTCAATACGCTTTATCTCACCCATTATCCATGACATAGCATCAATAGAACTAAAGGAAGATCCGATATGACCGGATCCAGCATTACATATCATGTAAAGTATATTTATTCTACATAAATCAGAAAAAATTTTATTTTTTTGTAAAGGGTTTATTTCAGTTGATAGTAAAGAATCAAAATTTTCTTTGCTTATATAAGATAAATTCATATTAATATGGCTTTTTGTTTATTATTGGAAGAGCTGCCTTGCCTTTAGATATTAAAATATTTGCTAATTCCCAGTCTTCTTCAATATTTAAATCAAACCCCTCATCCTTTACTGTAATAAAAGGAACTACATTATTTCCAGATATATTATTATATTTGGTTACTGTTTCAGTATATGCAATCTCTAAGCTAGCGTTTTGTATATATACTTCTGGTAGTGATGGATATTGAGAACTATGTAGTGGTTGATTTAAGGGTCCTTTTTCTTCTAAATCAACAAATGGAGTCATATAATTATCTTCTAATTTCCACATTTTACATGGGTGCTGAAGACATTTCTCTACAGCTCTAAGGGAATCACATTTTGTAGATTTAAATAAATTAAATGCCCTTAATATAGTTTCAGGCTTCCTAAAAGGGCTTGTTGGTCTAAGAATACTGAAAATGTCATAATCAGTCCCTTTGTTTTTTAAATAATCCAATGCATGTTTTACCCACTCTATGTCAGGAGAAGTATCTTTTGCATATTCTTCAGGTCTAATAAATGGAACATTAGCACCATAATACTCTGATATTTCCTTTATTTCAGGAGAGTCTGTAGAAACAATTATTTCATTAAATATATTGCTACTTAATGCTGACTGGATAGTATAGGCAATTAGTGGATGCTTTTCTAATATATTTATATTCTTATTTTTGACTCTTTTAGAACCTGATCTTGCAGGAATTAGAGCTACTTTTTTCTTGCTCATATCTACCAAGCTGTCCAGCCGCCATCAATGATCATATTGCTTCCGGTTACATATGACGATGCCGAGCTAATTAGAAATTGTATTGCTCCATTATATTCGGATTGATTGGCCATTCTTCCTAGAGGAACTTTTGAGGAGTAATTTTCTACAAATTCTTTATCTTGGTTATCTAAAACCCCACCTAAAGTCAATGTATTTACTCTCACATTTCTTTCTCCCCAATAAGTGCTTAGATATCTAGTAATATTTAAGACTCCAGATTTTGATGCCGAATAAGATATAGGTTTATTGAAAACCTTTTTTCTGTATTCATATATTCTTTGATCTGGAGAAATAACTCCGTAATGAGATGAAATATTGATAATCGACCCAGCATTGTTTTTGGCCATTTCGGCACCAATTATTTGGCAGCATAAGAAAACACTTTTTAAATTCACTTCCATAACTTTATCCCAAGCTAACTCTGAATACTCCTCAAATGCTCCATTTTGATTTTCTTCAGACCCTGGGGGAGAATCTAGGGCGGCATTATTAATTAAGGCATCCGGAGCTCCAAATTGATTAACTACTTCGTTTAGTGATTTTAAAATATCTTCTTTTTTAGTTAGGTCAGTTTTAAAGAAATGATAGTTTTTATTAGATAAATTCAATAATTTATCTGAAGGACTGTTTATATCGAAATTACAAATTATTGCACCATTATCTACAAGATAGCTAGTGTACACAGACCCAAGCTTACCGCTTCCGCCTGTTAAAATAACGACCTTGCCTTGAACGTCGAAGATATTTTTAGATTTATTATTCATAATTTAGAAAGTCATTGATTTAATTTTTCGATTATATCGCAAACCTCTCTAACTGCACCATTTCCGCCTTTGAGAACAGTTACATATTTGGCAAAATTGATTGCTTCTGGGTGAGAGTCTCTGACAACAATTGGAAGACCGCAAATCTTTAAAGAGCCAATATCATTTATGTCATTGCCTACAAATGCTATATTCTTTAAATCAATTTTTTGGTCTATAGAAATCTCTTTTAGCTGTTCTTCCTTATGAACTAATCCATATTTGCAATCTATATTTAATTTTTCTGCTCTTCTTTTTACAGTTTCATTAGTTTCAGTAGATAGAATTACTTTTTGTATGCCTAGTTTGTCTAATTTGCTCAGGCCAAAGCCGTCTAATTTGGACGATTTAACCATTTCTTCACCTTTATCATTTGAGTAAACGTAGTTATCTGTAAAAACTCCATCAAAATCGAAAGCTATAAGCTTTATATTTTTGAATAAATTTTTAGTTTCCTCTGGAATTTCATTTATATTATTCAGGTAATTTTCCATGAGTTTAATCAATATCTTCTAATTGCAGAGTTTCATCCAACTTATAATCTTTTGTTATTTTTTTTCCAAGAACCTTTTCTAGTTCGTTTGGAGGGATCCCATCCCCTGGAGACTTAAATGATAAATCATCCAAATTAATAATCGACCCCTTGTCCAAATCTCTCTTTGCGACTATCTTTTTACCCATTTTGAATCTTGCTAATTTTTCTTCTGACAGCAATTTTTTTTCAGGGTCACCTAATGAGAGTCGTACATTTTCTAATTCCTCAACAAGCTCTTTTAATAATTCTGGGGTTAATGAAAACTGATGATCAGTTCCTTTCTGAGATCTGTCCAAAGTAAAATGCTTTTCTATAAACCTCGCACCTAATGCATATGCTGCTACAGGAATTGATATTCCTGAGTCATGACCAGAGTAGCCTACTACTGTATTAGGAAATCTGTCCCTATAAGTGCTTATTACATTAAGATTTATTGTTATCGGTTTTGCTGGATAAATAGAAGTGCATTGCATGATAACCACATTTGGATTTATATCAATCACAAAATTAAACGTTTTTTCGACTTCCCAAAAATCAGCAGCCCCAGTGCTTATAATCATTGGCTTCCCAAATTTAGCCACCTTCTCTATCAATGGAAAAGTAGTTAGGTCTCCAGAAGCAATCTTAAAACAGTTTAGCCCCATCTCATTTAGGAAATCTGCGCTTTTTAAGTCAAAAGGTGTTGCAAAAAATGTTATATTATTTTTTTCGGAGAATTTAAAAATCTCTTCAAAATCATTATCACTTAACTCTAACTTATCTCTATGCTTTCCATAGGTTGACGCAAAGCTTTGAGGTCCTACATAAGAAGAATTGAACATTTCTGAAGTAAATAGCTCCTTGTTGTCCCTCTTCTGAAACTTTACTGCTGATGCACCGCTTTCTTTTGCAGCAATGATCATTTCTTTTGCATTATCTAGGTCACCTTGATGATTATTCCCGATCTCTGCAATTACATAGCACTTTGCTTCATCGTTAACTAATTTTTTATTAAAAATGATTTCTCTGGTCATCTTCCCTACAATTTAATTAAAATACGATTTTACCTAATTAGATAGATACTTTGAAAATAGTTTACATCACAAACGCTAGATTACCGACTGAGAAGGCTCATGGAGTCCAAATTTTAAAAATGATTCAGGCATTTTCAGGTTTAGGGAACCAAACTATATTAATTCATCCAAAGAGGCATCAAAAAGAAATTTCCCATAAAATTAACGTGTTTAAGTTTTATGGAATAGAAAAGACTTTTGAAGTTAAATCTTTAAAATTTGTTGATCCATATATTTTTCGACCATTTATGCCTAAATTCTTATATAGATTCTTCTCATTTTTCATAGATTTCATGTGGGGCATTTTTTCAGTTAATTATTCAAAGAAATATAGTCCTGACTTTTTAATTTTTAGAGATAATACTCCTTTTAGTTTATTTATTTCATATTTATTGAGAATTCCTAGTGCAATAGAATTTCATGATATGCCCCCTTTTATATCGAAGAGGATATTCAAGTTTGTTATAAAAAGATCAAAAAGAATTAAATGTTTTAGTGTTACAAAAAAATTATCTTCAGATTTAGAGAATTATTTTGACCTAGATAGAAATAAAATCAAGGTTTTGCCTGATGCTGTTGACTTGGAAGAATTTACAAATAAACCTGAAATTAATAATACTTCAAGTAAACCAATCTTAACCTATTGTGGTTCATTAAGTTATGAAAAAGGGACAGATTTGTTGATAGAAGCTGCGAGCAAATTAGAAGATTTTCAGGTGGTAATAGTAGGAGGGCTATATTCAGACGTAAAAATATATTCTGAAAAAGCTAGAAATATGAATATAAGTAATATTAGGTTTGTTGGCCAAGTATTGCCTTTTGAAGTAGCTAATTATTTGAATTCTTCAGATATTTTATTGTTGCCTTCAAGTGGAAAATCAAAGAAATCTAGAGAATATACTTCTGCGATGAAGCTTTTTGAATATTTAGCAACTGGAATTCCGATCGTTGCTTCTAATATACCTTCGAATACTGAGATTTTGACTGAATATGAAAATTGTATTTTATTTAATTCTGATGATTCTGATAATTTGAGTAAAGAAGTAAAAAAGCTTTGGGAAGATTACAGCTTACGAGAAAAGATATCTAAAAATTCTGTTGAATTATCTAAACAATTTACTTGGAAAAATAGATGCAAAGTAATAATTAACGAAATAAGAGAAATTAAATGAATTCATCGAGTAAAAAACTTATAGCTATATTCTCACCCTTTTTAAATCCTGTAGGTGTAAAAAGGGCTACTTTTGGTCTTGCAAAAGAATTTTCTAAAAGTGGGTATCAAATAGATATGTTAAGCGTACATAAAGAATGGGATGATTTAGAGTTTCTAGAAAATATGAGATTAATTAAACTTTCAAATATTTTTAATAGTTTTCCTACTACTGGTTACATTATATTTAGGTTAGTTTCGATTTTTATTGCAGTTAGAACTATTTTCACCATTTCAAGTTACCTTAAAAAAAATAAACCAGGCGTGCTTTTCGCATCAATGATGCCTGCAGTTGCATGGCTTGGACTAAAGATTTCAGGCCAAAAGTCATCTACAAAGCTTGTAGTTAGTATTCAAGGATATCCAGTAAATAATTCATTTAGGAGATCATTATGGAAGAGGGTCTTTAAGGATTCCCAAGATGTTATAGCTGAATCAAAGAGCTTAAAAGATAAGTTGGTGGATATGATAGGTAGCGACAATAATTTAAATTATATTTACAATCCTCATTTCGAAAATCAAGATGATTTTTATACATATTCTAATAGTGCAGAAGAAGAATATGATTTTATCTTAGGTTTAGGTCGACTTACAAAGCAAAAGAATTTTAAATTATTAATTCATGCATTTAGTGGCTTGAATAATATTAGTAATCTTGGCTTATTAATTATTGGTGATGGAGAGGAAAAGGGTAGTTTAGAGAAGTTAATTGGTAAATTAGGTTTATCATCAAGAGTAAAGTTATTAGGTGAGATAAAGAATCCATTGAGCTATGTAGAAAAAGCAAAAATATTAGTTATTCCATCTTTATGGGAAGGCTTACCAAGAGTTGCTGTTGAGGCTCAAGCACTCAAAACACCTATAATTTCCTCATGTGAAGAGGGAGGTCTTGGTGAAATATTAATGAATGGGGATGCAGGACAAATCACTAAAAAAAATGATCCTATAGAAATGAAGAATGCAATTGAAAAATATATACAAGATGAAGGTCTTGCCAAAGATCATGCAAAACTCGCTTATGATAATTTAAATAGATTTTCTCTCTCTTCTTCATCAAAAAAATATTTAGATATTTTTTCGAGGTACTGATATGTACAGAGCTGATGACATTACAGTATTAATAGCTACAAAAGACAGGGTTGATGAAATTGAAAGGGCAATTCAAAGCTCGATAAACCAATCACTGAAAGTTAATATAGTGGTCCTAGATGATGCTTCTGAAATAAATATAAAAGAAAAACTTGAAGATAAATTTAAAGATCAGCCTATTAAATGGATGAGATCTAATGCGCCATCTGGAGTAGCTGGAGCAAGGAATAAGCTTGTCGAAGGGTCTGAGGGGTCTATAATGGTTTTCTTGGATGATGATGCTTATTTCACTCAAGAAGATTCCCTAGAAAAGATTCTTAATAAATTTTCTTCTTCTAATGAAATCGCTGGCATGGCTCTTAAAATAATATTAAGGGAAGATGTAGATGGGCTTCAAATTCCTTTTAATAAATTAAAAAGGTCTCTAGACAAAAATATTCATAATAATGAATCAGAAGTATCTTATTATATTGGAGCAGGTCATGCGTTATTAAGGGAAACATTTGAAAAAGTCGGAGGCTATGACACGGAACTTTTTTACGGACTCGAAGAACTGGATATTAGTTCGGAGATTATAAAAGAAGATAAAAAAATAATTTATTTTCCTCAAGTTGAAATTATACATGAGCCTAAGAAATCAGTTGTAGATAAGAAGAATAAATTAAAGGATGAGGCTTTTTACAGCATCAGGAATAGAATTTGGGTTTCTTATAAGCATCTTCCAGTAATGTATCTAATAGTGCACTTAGCTGTATGGTGCTCATTCTATTTTTTGAGGTCATTGCTTAAATTTCAATTAGGGAAATTTTTTATCGCTACTTTTGAAGGATTTAGAGGATTAAGTTCAAAGAATAGGAAGCCATTTAATTCTGGTGACCTGAAATATCTTAGGAAAAACAATGGAAGGCTTTGGTATTAGATATGGATGATGAAAAGATTGGAATTTCAGTAATAATACCCACGCTAAATGAGGAGGATCATATTGAGAAATGTATAGATTCCCTTCTAAATTGCCGGAGTTTTGAGACATCTGGATTTAATGTTGAATTTATAATTGTTGATGGAATGAGTACTGACAGAACAGTAAGTATTGTTAAAGAAAAATTTGGTCACTTGAATTTAAAGATTTTAAAGAACCCTAATCTTTATCAGTCATATGCAATGAATATTGGAATCGAAAATAGTAATCATATAAACGAACTTTCATTGATTATTAGAGCTGATGCTCATTCAAAATACCCTCAAGATTATATTTTTCAATGTTGGCAAGCCTCTTTTAATACTAGAGGAGGGAATGCGGGGTCTGTTCAAAAGGCAGTGGGAACTAATTTCTTTACAAGAATTATCGCAGATGTAATGAATTCAGGATACGCGATGGGAGGGGTTAGCTATAGAAAAATAAAATATGATCCATCTAATCCAACAACTCAATATATTGATTCAGATACAGCATATCTTGGTTGCTGGAGAACATCAGATTTAATTGAGGTCAGAGGTTTTAATGAAGAGTTTCAAATTAATGAAGATTATGAGTTAAATATTAGATTAAGGAATAATGGCAGGAAAGTAATTGTAGTTTCAAATTTAATTGTTGAATACTTTGTTAGGAGCTCTTTATTTGGGCTGATAAAACAATTTTTCAGATATGGTTTATGGAAAACTAAGACTCTATCTTTACATCCAGACTCTTTAAAATTACGACAATTAGCTCCAGTTTTATTTGTATTATTTTTGCTTTCTTTAGTAATTGGGAATTTAATTCTTTCGGAACCATTATTATTATTCCTTAATGTATCATCATCATTGATAGGAGTTCTTTGGCTGGTCATGATTTTATTAATCTGGAAAAATTCTTCTAACCTTTTTAGTATATTTTTTATCCCTTTCATTGTGCTGTCGATGCATATTTCTTGGGGCTTAGGATTTTTATTTGGACTATCAAGATGGATGAGAGGAGGTTGGAATAAATCTTGAAACCTAAAACCTATAAATTAAAGAGACTACTTGATTTATTAATGATATTTGGCGGATTATTATTTCCGTTATTATGGCCTCTTTGGTTTGTAGTTATATTCATAATCCCTATATTAATTTGGATTGAAGATAGAGGCCCAATTTTTTATTCGCAAAATAGAATTGGTAAAAATAAAACAGTCTTTAAAGTTATTAAGTTTAGAACTATGATACCTGATGCAGAGAAGGTTTCTGGTGCAGTATGGTCAACTAAAGATGATCCTAGAATAACCAAAATTGGACATATACTTAGAAGGACAGCGTTGGATGAGGTACCTCAATTACTTAATATTTTGAAAGGAGAAATGAGCTTCGTAGGTCCTAGAGCTGAGAGGCCAGAACTTCATGAAAAATTCGCAAAAGAAATTCCTGGTTTTGATAAAAGGCTAGATGTGACCCCAGGGCTTTCAGGTTTAGCGCAAATAAATGGATCTTATGATTTAGACCCTAGTGAGAAGTTAGTATTTGATATTGATTATTCAAAAAAGATGAGCTTATTTTTTGATATAAAAATAATTTTAATTTCTATATTTAATAGTATCGCAGCCAAGTGGGATCAGCCAGATAAATAAAGCTAATCTGTTTCAATCTTTAGGATTTCAACTTCAAAATATATAGTTTCATTTGGAGGGATCAATCCCTTAACTCCAACTGCTCCATATGCCATTTCAGGAGGAATCACTATCCGTGCTATACTTCCCTCTCCTAAGCCAACTAGAGCACTTTCAAAACCTGGAATCGCTAGACCTGTCCCAGTTTTAAAAGTCAAAGTGTTAATATCTGGAAGATAAGAACTATCAAATAAACATCCGTTTGACAGCCACCCAGAGTAGTCTAGTGTTACTATTGCTCCTAAAGCAATTTTGCGAGCCTGACCTGAAGCCTCTTGTTTAATACCTACTATAACTCCATTATCTAGATCATTTGTATATAAGATATTTGCATCATCAAAAGAAGGTTTATCAATTGGGTATTCTTCATTTCTGCAATTCGTTTCCCATTCAGGAATTATTTCGCCTTTAATTATTCCAAGGCTTTGATCCCAGAATTTTGCCCATTTAAGGGGCATAACTTCTCTCCAAAGCTCAATTAAAGACTCTGCCGTAACAGGATCATTCTGCAATAGGGCAACCCTTATTTTGATTTCAAGAGTTTGGATTGAATTAGGAGCCAATTCTTCTAATTTTTTGAGAATTTCTTTAGCAATTTCTAAATTATTCGCATCATAGCTTGCTAGTCCTAGATAGAGACTAGTAGCAGCAAAATGAATATTGAAATGATTAGGCTCAACTTCGATAGCTTTATTATATTCTTGCGAAATCAGTTCTTTTAAAGCAGAGTATTGTTCTGCAAAATTACCTGCATTTTCCGCCCTCAAAAGCATCTCTTCATAATCCCTTCCAATTATATATAGTATTTCTTGTCTTCCATAATTAGCTAAAGGTTGAAATGAGTTTATATTGTCTTGCACTTCAATTAATGATTTTGGAGATCCTAGAGGTGGAGTATTTTTTGCAGCTTGGAATGGAGTAACTACATAAGACCTTATTACTATTATGGCTAATATAGGGAGGATTACTGCTAAACTTACTATTAATCCATCTTTTACAAATGACTGTTCTTTTGACTCTTTGCTTAAATCAATTTCTAATTCATCCTTTTTAATAAAACCTTGCTCAGATCTTATAAGGAATGCAATTAACATCATTATCTGAAGGTATATTGGAGCCACTGAGAAATTAAACATTGAATATGAGACATAAGAAATAAAGAAGCATCCAAATAAAATCCAAAAAATATTTTCTGAATCAGGCTTTAGTGTTCTTTTTAGGATTATGTATCCAATATAAGCCCATAATAATGCAAGCGATATAAAACCAATAATTCCTGAGGTCGCCATGATATGCAGAATCCTATTGTGAGCTCTGTCAAAATGAGGGCTATCTCCAGATCTATTTATTTCAATATATTTATAATGAAGGATAGGAAAATTTTCAGGCCCTACCCCTAAAATTGGATTTTCTGAAAATCCTCTTAATGCTGATTTCCAAGCAAAGCCTCGTTCACCAATATTAAAACCAGAACGGAAAGGATAAGATATTCCAGACCCAAAATTTGATATGAATCTCATAGTCGAAGTACATTCTCTAAATGACTCTCTTGCTCTAATCCAGTAGTAAGCCAGTATTTCATCTGAGCAAATCATTGACTTCATTTCAGATTTAGATATTTCGCCAGTATCTACCATATATTGTAGTAGCTGTTGCATGGTTAGGCTTTTTTCTGAAGATAATTCTATATCATCATATTTTCCAACAAAGGCAAATTCAGGAATTTTAGAAATTGCTTCATTGCTTTCGCCAGTAGCATTTTGATCTCTCCAAAATGACCCGAATTCAAAATCTTCACTTGGTAAGTATTTTGAAAGAACTTCCCGCTTAAGTTCTTGTTTTTGAGATTCGATTATTGTAGTTATTGAATAGAAGATAGG
>JAYZIQ010000074.1:0-21556 GCA_036165455.1 Chloroflexota bacterium
GAAAATCAGAATTCAAATATCCTTAGTTCATTGGCATATTCAGATGGACTTGCAATTTGCCCTGAGGACTGTAAAGTAATTAAATCAGGAGAAGAGATCGAAGTAATGTTATTGAGAGGTTAATATGGCAAAGACTGAAAATGAAAAAGTTTATAGTATTGATTTTAAAAAATTAGAGAGGCAGGGTTTCTCTTCTGAATTTCTTATATCAGAAAAGCTCAATTCTGCTGGAATAAAAACCAAGGGTAGCGAAAGTTTAGATCAACTCCTATCGAAATGCTCAAAATTCAAGAAAGTTCCTTATGAATTTATAACACCTGAGCTTAGCCTTTCTGAGTCTATTATCAGAACATTACTTATAAGAAAAAATTCAAAAACAGGAATGCATCAGATCCAAAGTGACTTATCAGCAGTTTGGCTTGATCACTATAAGTTGCCTTATAAAAATATTTCTGACGCTGGAGTGTCAGGTATATTAGAGAAGAGTGGTTTTTTTATTAATTCTAAGGTTTAAGAAAAAGTAATATTAATAGAAGTATTGATATTACTGTTGCTAAAACAAATCCCGATGCAAACATATAGGTGAACACTTTATTATCAAACCTTAGGTGCATAAAAAATCCAACTACCATAATAAACTTTAGTAATGAGAGAATTAGAAGTATAGGAATCATAAGAACCCCTAAACTTTCTACATAAAAAATTCCAAACTCAATTAAAGTTATTATCGCCAACCAAAATCCAACCCATGCATAAAAAACAGGTGTGCCATGGCCACCCTTTTTAGTTATTTTATTGAATTTTTCTATTGAATATTTTATTGTCCCTGCCCATGGAGTGTCGTTTTCTGGGTTAGGTAAATCTTGTGGAGTATCCGGGACTCTAAAATAACCCTTAGTATCATGACCTAAAAAACTGTTATACATATTAATTAAAGAATCTTTCATCTTTCCTAAATCGATTACTATTTTCATAATAGCGGCGCTCCATCTTTTGCGGATACCAAGTAAACAACAGTAAATATAACGATCCAAACTATATCAACAAAGTGCCAGTACAATCCCGCTAACTCCAAATTTCCTTCTTCTTTAGATACTATTTCAGGCTGAGTATCTGGTGACTTTAATAAATATAGTGAGGTAATTGTGCCAATTATCCCAATCGCTGTAACTGCCATAGCAATTGAAAATGGCATGTGAGGTATAACATCTAAGGTTTCTGTCATCATTAACCCTGCCATTGCAACTACTACACTAATGAAAGATGCGACAATAAGCATTTTATTTTTAAAGGAGGTAGCTAATCTAGAATATGCAAATATTAATAACCAGAGCACCCCAAAAGTTACGTGAGCCCCATGAAACCCTGTCATTGTAAAGAAGGTAGTTCCAAATATATTAGTTCGAGGTGTCAAGCCGATATGAGCGAAGTGAGAGAATTCATATACTTGAAATCCTAAAAACACCATTCCTAATAGTGCAGTAGCTAGCGTCCAATATCTACCAAGCACTTGCCTACCTTGTTGTATGTAACTCAACCCCATAACCATAGCTAATGAACTCATTAGTAATACAAACGTGCTGACTGTAGTGATGGGTATATCAAGTATTTCATTAGGATAAGGGCCAGTTAAACTTCTGTTTCTGTATACCAAATAAGTTGAAATAAAAGCGCCGAAGAATAAACAATCTGAACCCAAAAAGATCCACATCATCAATTTTCTGTTATCTACCCCTGTACTAGTGTAGTGATCTTCAGTTGTTGCAACATTAGACATAGCTCTCCTTACCCATTCACCGGCTCATAGCTCCAGCCCAGAAAAGACCAGATAAAAATTATTAAACCTACAGCACATACAACCCAGTGACCAGTAAAAGGAATAAAACCTCCCAACATTACTGCTAGCCCCAAACCTAAGAATAGAGGATAATAAGATGGATCTGGCATATGAATATCTGCATGGTCAGCATCATGATCTTCTTGGGATTCTAAGTCAGATCCTCCTCCATGTGTATTATGTGCTAGTTCTGGATATTTTTTGTACCAGAAATCATCTCTATATTTAACATCTGGAATTACATCAAAATTATAATGTGGCGGCGGAGAAGGTATTGACCATTCTAGAGTTCGCCCATCCCAAGGATCATTACTAGCAGTTTTAGGCATTCTCAAGTTTGAATATACAACGTTGTATAAGAAAACTAGAACCCCAACCCCTAGCATTAGACTTCCAATTGTTGAAACTAGATTTGATATATCCCATCCCATCCCTTCAGGGTAAGTTGCTACTCTTCTTGGCATACCATCTAATCCTAACCAGTGCATAGGAAAGAATGTTAGATTGAATGCAAAGAATACAATACCAAAGTGCCAGAGACCTAGTTTCTCATTCAAAAATCTGCCAGTAAATTTTGGCCACCAATAATATACTCCTGACCACAACCCCAGCAAAGACCCTCCAAAGAGAACATAGTGAAAGTGTGCTACAACATAATAGGTATCTTGTTGTTGCGCATCAGAAGGAGGAGAAGCGTGAGTTACTCCGCTTAGACCACCAATAACAAACATACCTATGAATGCAACAGAAAATAATAAGGCAGTATTAATTTTAATTGATCCTCCCCATAATGTGCCTATCCAGTTAAATATTTTTACTCCCGTCGGAATAGCTATTGCCATTGTAGAAACACTAAATGCTGCATTTGCTGCAGGACCTAATCCAACAGTAAACATATGGTGACTCCATACAAACCAACCAAGGAAACCAATGGCAACTCCTGAAAATACAATAAAAGAGTATCCATAAATTGGTTTTCTAGAAAAGGTAGGAAGAACTTCAGATACAATTCCCATAGCAGGAAGTATCAAAATATATACTTCAGGGTGACCAAATAACCAGAACATATGTTGCCACATTACTGGGTCACCACCCATTGTAGGGTTAAAAAAGTGTGTTCCGTATAACCTGTCAAATTGAAGCTGAATTAGAGCTACTGTAATTATAGGAAAGGCCAATACAATTAGAACATTTACTACTGCGGTCATCCATATAAACACTGGCATTTTCATGAACGACATTCCTGGAGCCCTCATATTAATTATGGTTGTTAGGAAATTAAATCCTGCCGCTAGAGAAGCAATACCTAAAATTTGTAGACCTAGTATCCAATAAGTAACACCATTTCTAGGGTTAAATTGAGGTTCAGTATTAGGTGCATAAGCAAACCATCCTGCATTTGGGGCATCTCCAGTTAGCCAAGAAAGATTTAATAGTATTCCTCCAAATAGGAAAGCCCAAAAACTAAAAGCATTTAACCTAGGAAATGCAACATCCCTTGCGCCTATTTGTAATGGAACTATCCAGTTAAAAAACGCAGCACTTAAAGGCATTACCACAAGAAAGATCATTGTAGTTCCATGCATTGTGAATACTTGGTTATAAACTTCAGGGCTTAATATTGTCCCTTCAGGTTGAGCTAATTGCAATCTAATTAATAGCGCTTCAATCCCACCTACTATAAACCATAAAAATGCAGTTACTCCATACATGGTTCCTATTTTTTTATGATCAACAGTAGTCAGCCATCCCCATATTCCAGATACATATTCATTAGGCCTTCTTATAAAAGTTGGATATGAAATTGTTGTCATTTAAATTGTTCTCCTATAATCATTCTATTCTATCATTTACTTTATTGTTTTTAGGTACGATACAAGCGCATTTAGCTCTTCTTCGCTAAGATTTATAAATATTTGAGGCATTACGTTAGCTGCATATCCATCAACTATATACTCATTTGGATATGTTATTGATTGGTATATATACTCCTCTGCAGATAAACCTTCTACTTTTGAGTCAGACCTATCTATCAATCCATACATGCTTGGCCCTACAATTACCTCATCTTCATTTAGTGAGTGGCAACCAGAACACCCTTGATTAACAAATAAATATTCTCCATGTTCTTCAGGAGTATTCCAAACCATTACCTCAGCTTGTTCTAGACTTTCTGTGCTAGTAGAAACTGACCCCCATCCGTCTGGTATTTGAGAAAGAAGGTAATCAGCAATAGCCTCCACTTCATGCTCTTTTAATTTAGCTACTCCTCCTTGATAAACCGTAGCAACTGACTGCATTCTTGTTCCTTGTTTTATGTCTGAAGGATCTTTTATCCAAGCAATTAAGTTTTCTCTAGTCATATCTTTTTGGCCTGCTGCAAGCATAGTCCTAATACCTAAATGAGTTAGGTTAGGAGCAGAAACTCTGACAGACTCTTCTTGGTTATGAAACCAATCTGCCCACCTGTCATCTTGCACAGTTATTTCCTTTTCATAAGACTCATTCATATAACTATCTATTGAATGGCACATACTGCAATGAGCAAGAAATAGTCCATATCCTTCTGAAGATGTTGTTTTAGGAGGTGTTTTCATAGCGTTGAGCCAAACATTAAAGTCAGCCTCATCTTCAGCTATGACTCTGAATCTCATTCTTGCATGAGCTACTCCACAGAATTCAGCACATTGACCAGAATAATTTCCTGGCTCATCTACCTGAAACCACATCTGGTTTGTATTTCCAGGCACAGTATCTTTTTTACCAGCAACTTGAGGAATCCAGAAGCTATGAATAACATCTTGGCTTTGCAATGTTACTTTAACTGGTCTGTTAGTAGGCACCCTTAATTCATTAGCAGTTACTATTCCTTCGTCAGGATATCTAAATTCCCACCACCACTGGTGACCCATTGCAACTATCTCTAATGGATCTGAGCCCTCTGGAGGTTCATAGGTTGAGTAGATAGTCTGTACTGTAGGAACAGCAATCGCAACAAGAATTAGCGCAGGAATTATTGTCCATAAAATCTCTAGTTTTGTATTTCCATGAACTTGCTTAGGTGGAATATCTGGCAATTTAAAATCACTACCAGGTATAGGATGCTCTTTTCTTCTAAAATTTAATAATGCAAATATTAGCGCACCTTGTACAAGTACAAAAATAATACCTGCTATCCAGAACATCAAATAAAATAGTTCTGATTGCGCTTGAGCTACTGGACCAGCATTTGTAAAAGTGCTCTGCTCATGGTGAGGACTGCAACTTGAAATAAATATTGCTAGTAAAGATGAAAGAGATAAATATTTGATCAACTTTTTTGTTATCATAAATTTATGTGAAATTTTTACTTCAGTCTTAATTATAATTATAAAGCAGACTTTAGTTTAAGTTTGCTAGAGAAAATATAGCATCAACCTCAATTGAAATCAACGAAATTATAACCTTTTTTAAAGTAGTAATTAGAATAACTAATATATGAATATAATTTTAGCAACACAAAATAAAGGTAAAATAAAAGAATTTAAAAGAATTTTTTTACATTATCCTGTTAGATTATCTAGTGTCTTTGACTATGGAATTACTGTAGAGCCTGAAGAAACTGGAGTTACTTTTTCTGAAAATGCTCAAATCAAGCTGGAATATTATCTAAAAGCCATTCAAAAAAATAAATTGCATGATAATTCCAGTAAAAACCTCCTCCTTGCAGAAGATTCCGGCATAGAAATAAAGGCTTTAAATGGCGAGCCAGGAGTATTATCTGCGAGATATGGGGGAGAAGGCTTAGATAGCAAAGGTCGCAATAATCTTATTTTAAAAAAGATGAAAAATGTTTCTTCTGAAGACAGAAAGGCAAGATTTGTGTGTTGTATAAAAGTTGTAGATATTCAGACTGATTCTCAGTACGAATTTATTGGTTATTCGGAAGGAATGATTATGGATAATATTTATGGCTCCAAAGGTTTTGGCTATGATCCAATTTTTAAGCCATTGAGGTACAATGTCTCAATGGCTAGTTTGGAACCTGAAGCTAAGGATGAAATTAGCCATAGAGGATTAGCAACTAGACAATTAATCAAAGAATTATTAGATGCAAGATAGATTAAATAGGAAGTTAACTGATTTAAGAATTTCTGTAACTGATAGATGTAACTTTAGGTGCAGATACTGTATGCCTGAAGAGCTCTATGGTGAA
Source organism: Chloroflexota bacterium (assembly GCA_036165455.1). GTDB lineage: Bacteria > Chloroflexota > Dehalococcoidia > Lucifugimonadales > Lucifugimonadaceae. The sequence goes on from JAYZIQ010000074.1 coordinate 6,033, forward strand.
GCTTATGAGTTCTTAAAAAGAGATCAAGTATTATCTTTTGAAGAGATAGTTAGGCTGACTAAAATATTTATTAAGCTTGGTGTAAATAAGGTAAGGCTTACTGGAGGTGAGCCTTTGGTAAGAAAAAATATTGAAAAATTAATATCATCAATTTCAAGCTTAGATAATAATATTGATTTAGCAATGACAACTAATGGGTACCTTCTTGGTAAATTTGCAAATATTTTGTTTGATTCCGGACTAAGAAGGCTAACAGTTAGTTTGGATTCATTGGATAACGACATCTTTCAAAAAATGAGTGGGAAAAAGTTTGATATTAAAGATGTTTTAACAGGAATAAGTAGAGCTAAAGGCGCCGGATTTGAAAAGATAAAAATTAATACAGTAATCAAAAAAGGAGTTAATGATAAAGGAATAACCGATTTAGTCGATTACTGTAAGCAAGAAGGACATATTTTGAGGTTTATAGAATATATGGATGTTGGGACATTGAATTCTTGGAACAGAAAGTCAGTTGTTGATTCAAAGAAAATTATAAACATAATTTCTGAGAAATATTCAATTCACCCAATTAAGAAAAATTATTCATCTGAAGTTGCAGATAGATATCAATTTGATGATGGAGGCGGAGAGCTAGGATTTATTTCATCAGTATCTAATCCTTTTTGTATGTCGTGCACAAGATCTAGGATTACTGCTGATGGTAAATTTGTAACCTGCCTTTTCTCAAATAAGGGATTAGATTTAAAGAGATATTTGAGAAGCAAAGCAACGGATGAGGATATTTTAAATTTAATTTCAGAGCGCTGGTTAATTCGAGACGATCGGTATTCATTAGATAGAACTTTAGGAACAGGTAAAGTTAAAGATAAAATCGAAATGTTTCAGTTAGGAGGTTAATCTTCCATTGGGTTATCGATCAAGCCATTTTTTATTGAAAGAAAGGCATTATCTAGAGATTTTTTATTAACATAGTTAGGCATAACTGTGCCTTTTTCCCATCTTAAAATAGTTGCCCTTGATACCCCCACTTTTTTACCAAATTTAGCTCTAGAAAGCTTTAATGACTTCCTAAGGTTTGCTATTGAATTTGAACTCCATTTAAAAATTGGAGTTATTTCTGTATTTTCCTTAATTTTTTTCCTTCCTGTAGTCATATGTTCTAGGAAATTATTAACATCAGATTTGGAGCCTATTATTAGAGGTGTTCTTTGGTGGAAATTATCTGGCTCTATATCTAATATCTCTTTTTCAAGATCAACAGCACTGCCTCCAGCTGATGTAAAAATAAGTGCGAAAGGATTTGCTTCATACATTAACCTAAGCTTCCCATTCTGGTTATTCTTGTCTGGGGGATAAACAAATATTCCTCCATTAATTAAGGTTCTATGAGCATCAGCAACTAGAGATCCTACATATCTTAATTTTTTATTTTTTGCTGAGGTTCCACTTGGATTCTTAGTATTAAGCAACCATTTCTTAATTTTACTGTCCCAAAGACTAAAATTTCCTTCATTTACTGAGTAGATTGATCCCTTTTCTGGAACTTTAATTTCTGATCTTGATAAAAAATAGTCACCTTTTTGGGGGTCCAGAGTAAATTCTGCAACTTTATTATTTGCACATATTATAAATATATCTGAAGGTCCATAGAGAGAATATCCAGCACTTATATAATATCTGCCGGATTTTATGAAACTAGATTTTCCGTAGTCTGTATTCCTAATGATCCCAAAAATTGTCCCTATAGGCATATTAACGCTAATATTACTCGATCCATCTAGAGGGTCTGCTACCACCATAAATCTAGCGCTTGAATTAAATATTTTTGGGTCTTTTAATTCTTCACTCGCATATCCAGCACATGATGAATTTTTTGACAAGATGCTAACCAACTTATCATTAGAGATCTGATCTAATATTTGTACCTGTTCACCTTGTACATTAGTTTTTTCCAATGAACCTCTAATTTGTTTTAGTCCAGTTACTCTGGTATCCATTGCAATAAGTTTTGTTGCATCTGCAATTGAATTGATTACGCTTATAAGCTCATCGTTCTCTTCATTATTATCTTTTAATTCAGACTTAAGATAACTGTTTAGGTTTATATTTCTCATTCCTTGTCTTGGTCACAATTTGTCTTATATATTAAAGTTAAACTATATTTCTTAATAATGCATCTAGTAAGAGGTGATAAATGAAAGCAACAGATAGGGTTAATGAAATACTTTCTTGGTATCAGCATGAAAACTCAGGAACATTAGAAAACATTGAAAGATTACTAATGTCAGGTTATTTAGCTGGTACTGGAAAGTTAGTGATTTTGCCTGTAGACCAAGGTTTTGAGCATGGTCCAGCAAAATCTTTTGCCCCTAACCCTGATGGGTACGACCCAGAATATCATTTTAAATTTGGTATTGAGGCTGGTTGCAATGCCTATGCTGCACCTCTTGGTTTTATGGAGCATGGTTCTAAAGAATATGCTGATAAAATTCCATTGATACTTAAGCTGAATAATTCTGATTCATTGTATTCAGGCGACCCAACTCAAACTATGACTTCAACAGTTGAGGATGCTGTAAGAATAGGTTGTGCTGCTGTTGGATTTTCTATATACCCCGGATCAAATTCTTCTCCACAAATGTATAAAGAATTAAGAGAGATAACGAGAGAAGCTAAATCAAAAGGCTTGGCGGTTGTAGTGTGGAGTTATCCAAGAGGAGGAGCATTAAAAAAAGAGGATGAGACTGCTATAGATGTAATTGCATATGCAGCTCATATAGCAGCCCAAATGGGAGCTAACATTATAAAAATAAAGCCTCCCAGTGATTATATAAGCAATGACGAGATGAAGGCTGTGTACGATAAAAATAATATTTCGATTTCTACTTTGCCTGACAGAATTGCTCACTGCATAAAATCTTCTTTTAATGGAAAAAGAATTGTAATTTTTTCAGGTGGACCTGCAAAAGGAGCTAATGAAATAATGAAAGAAATTAAAGAGATATCCGAGGGTGGAGGCTTTGGTTCAATAGTTGGAAGAAATTCTTTTCAAAGACCTTTTAACGAAGGCGTTTCATTAATGAGAGATATTATGAATATTTATAAAGACAGTTAATTTTATTTAATTTAGATGATAATAATTTATACAGATGGAGCATGCTCTGGGAACCCAGGATTAGGTGGATGGGGAGCCGTCATAATAAAAGAAGACGGGAAGGAAAGTTATTTCTCTGGATCTCAAGAAGACACTACAAATAATCGCATGGAAATTCAAGCTGTAATCGAAGGTTTAAAAAATTCAAACCCTGATGAAGAAATAAGAATTTTTTCAGATAGTACTTATGTAATAAATACTCTAACAAAGAACTGGAAAAGAAATGCCAATCATGACTTATGGTCAAAATTAGATGATTTAGTTAAGGACAGAAATATTAAATGGAATTGGGTTAAAGGTCATTCTGGTGATAAATATAATGACATCGCAGACGAACTAGCAGTAAAAGCTATTGGTTCTAAAAAAAAAGTAATTTCGAATAATTTAACTCACATTGATGATTCAGGAAATCTGAAAATGGTTGATGTTTCTGAAAAAGAAATATCTGAGAGATTGGCTATTGTCCAAGGTTTTGTTGTGATGCAAAAGGAAACATTAGAAATAATTAAACAAGGAGATCTGGATAAAGGAGATATAATAACTCTTGCTAGAACAGCAGGAATAACAGCAGCAAAATCTACTCCCACATTAATTCCTTTGTGTCACACAATACCGCTTTCTGAGATAAAAGTTGAAATAGAATTTGAGGATAATTTGCCTGGGCTAAAAGTTACATGCACTGCAAGGGCTGAATGGAAAACAGGAGTTGAGATTGAAGCATTTAATGGAGTATCTATTGCATGTGTGACTATTTATGATATGTGTAAGGCTATAGATAGGTCAGCTTATATTTCAGATATAAAATTGATAAAGAAATCTGGCGGTAAATCTGGATTATTCGAAAGAGAATAAATTATTATTTTTTGACACTCAAATCTACAAGACGTAAAGTATTTTATCGTTGGCAACGTAGCTCAGGGGTTAGAGCGGGGTCTTCATAAGGCCTAGGTCGTAGGTTCAAATCCTACCGTTGCCACCATGTATTTCTAAATTTTATACAACTAACCTATTAACTTAATTATTCTTTCAGTTATTCTCTCTGATGAAAGTTTATTAAAGAACCCTGCAAAATTATTTATTATTTTATCCCTGCCTTCTGACTTTAATTTAGGGTTATTTAGATAAGAATTAATTTCATTATCTAAAGATATAAAATCTTCAACAATTGTTGTTCCATCCATAGATGTAAGTTTTTGGTAATGATCAACGTTATATCTATTTTTAACAGATAAGTTACTATCTACTTTTATATCACCATCAAAAGAGATATTAATTACAGGAGTATTTGTGCATGAGGAGTCGATTGCAAATGTACTCTGCCCGCATATTGATAATTTACTTCTTTTCAGAAGCAGATTAACTTTTATCATATCTTCTCTAAATTCATCAGGGTTAAATTCAGAGAGATCAGGAGATTTAAATAGCCTAACAAAAGGGTAATCATTAAATTCTTTAAATCTTTCATTAAAGCTAGTGTCATAAGGATGAGATCTAAGAATTAAATTTATTTTTTTATGGTTATATTTTCCTAAAGCAATGTTTTCACAAATATGATGGATAATTGACTCTTCTCCGATTCCTCTATGAGATCTATTTGTGGCAAAGAAAATTAATTCAGCGTCATCATCTATTAAGAATTCACTTTCAGGAATCTTGATATTAAAATAATCAATTAGATTTTTTTCATTTATTTCATTAAAGAAATAATAATCAAATTGAGGAGAGCCTACTTCAAATATTTTATTTTTTGGAATTTTATGCAAAAGTTCTAATTCAGTTCTCATAATTGGATTCCAAACCCAATATTCATCTAAACCAGGTACTACAGGGCCATTTTTTGTTAGGTGATCCCATGTCCTAACATTTCCTGCAATTTTTATTTTTTGTTTTTTCGCAGCAGAAACATAATCAAAGCTTACAGGAGACTGTATGTCTCCTAATATAAGTAAGTCCGGGTTAATTTCCTTTAAATGTTTATTTATTTGTGGGTTTCTAGAAGTCAGAGGAGTAGACATAAACCTTAGTATGACTTTAAGAATTAGTTTTGATTTAGGAAAAGGGAATCCAAGATATTTTGGCCAAATATCAGTCTTCCACAAAAACTTATTTTTAATCTTAAGTTTAGTGATTTCTTTATACCTTTTATGCGTAATAAAATCATTGATTTCATTGAACCTATAGGTAGCAGTTTTATGTAAGAAATTATTTTTTAGATACCAAATAAATCTTGATATAGGTGAGCTTGGTGTATCCATTAATGGAATAAAAATCATATTGTAATTGCCTTCAAAGTAATTTTTAAGTGACTTGAAATACTTTGATGATATTGGGTTGCTTTCTACGCCAGCAATATAAATAGTTATTTTTTCTTTAATAGATATCTGTTGTAGATTTTCAATTAAAGGTGATGAAAAAAAATTTCTAGAAACAAAAAAATTTCCTGGAACTATAATAATTTTTTTTATTTCATTGTTGTTTTCTGATTGCATTAGCTATTTAATAGGATAATCAAATTTTAATTTATCTAAAAGAGTTGATATCATTCATTGATCAAAAGCAGGTGTAACAATGTCAATAATAAATAAAATTTATCCACTCGAGATAAGAAATCGGGAGATACTAAGCCCTGTATTGATTTTAATTAGAGTAACTTCTCTGCCTTTATTTTTTTTATTAGTTTTATTTAGATTTAGCCCCAATTTTGTATCTTTGATATCTTCTTTAACTTTGATTCTTTCTGGAATTTTTGCCTCATTAGGAGATTTTTTTATTTCTAGTATCTTTATGTATATTGCTATTTCTTTAGATTGCGCGGATGGTCAAATAGCAAGATATAAAAATAAACAAAGTATTTTTGGGCAGAAATTAGAATCTATTAATGGAGATCTTGCTTTATTAATATATCCTTTAAGTGTATCAATAGGATTATTTAATTCAGGACTAGTTTCTATTTGGGTTGCTTTATTAACTGCGCTCTCATCCTCCATTTATGTAAATTGGAGGGGTGTTTTAAGTATATCTTCTATAAATGACGATCCTAACGGTTTAACCTTTCTTAAAAGAATTATTTATTCTCAACAGAAGCCAAATGAAAATGTTAGAGATAAATCTTTAATAGGAAAGATTTTATTTATTTTAAGAATGAATACTGCTACTCAGGCAGGAATCCCATTTTATTTAATAATAATATTTTTATTTTTTTCTCCATCTAGTGCAGTCCTTCCACTTCAGGTATTAATAATTTCTCAGTTATTTATAGGCCTAGCATTAATAGTGGGTAAGTTAGTAATGAAGAGTGAATAATTTATAATGATGGACTAATCTGAAATTTTCTTAATTTATCTTCGTCTATTTCTATTCCAAGTCCTAGCTTATCACTTAATTCAAATGTGCCATTTTCTGCTTCAAATTTCTCTGAAAGTATCATGGCTTTTACTGCATGACCTTGTTCAGAATGTTCCATAATAAGAAAATTTGGAGTATTTAATGAAAATTGTAAAGTTGCTGCAACTGATACAATTCCCCCTCCGCCAACATGAGGCGATACAGGTATGTTATAAAGTTGAGCTATAGATGCAATCTGCTTTCCTCCAGTAAGACCTGTTCTGGCAATATCTGGCATTGATATATCGTATGCTCTTTTTTCGAATATCTCCCTCATTTCGTATTTAGTCCTAGTCCACTCTCCATTTGCAATGGGAATATCTAGGGATCTTGATATTTCACATAGACCCGGAATATCAGTTGGATCTGAGGGTGACTCTATCCAAAGCAGATTTAATTTTTCCAGTTCTTTCCCGAGCTTTATAACATTAAATGTATCGAACCCCATATGAACATCTATCATAATTCCTATAGAATCCCCCACTCTTTCTCTTACCTTTCTAGCAATTTCAATGTCTTTTTCAAGACTTTCTTTAAGGTGCATTTTCACAAATTTATATCCTTTGCTAACAGACCATTCTGCTTGATCAGCAACTTCTTCAGGTTCAGTTCCACCTATTCCGTTATATAAAGCAACACTTTTTCTGTGAGCCCCTCCCATAGCTTTGCAAGTAGGCATATTAAGAGATTTTCCTATTGCATCCCAAATCGCAATATCAACTCCACATATAGCATCTATGTAAAATCCTGTGTAATGACCTCTTTCGCGCTTTGAAGAATAATTATTGTGCCAAATTGATTCAACATCATAAATATCTTTTCCAATTGTTAGGGGCTCAACAATATCTTTGATTATTGTTGCGGTTGTATTTGGGCTTACAGGAGATTGAGCCTCACCCCAACCAATTATGCCAGTTTCTGTCTCTATTTTTACAACAGTTGTTTCATGAGATTTTGAATAAATAGATGTGGCTGAACCTTCGTCTACGTAATATTCGCCCATATCTTTTATAAATGTTTCGTAATTACCCAGTGATTTTGGCTCTAAATTTCTTTTTTCAACTTTGTTTTTATCGCCGGTATTAGCTTTTGTTTTTTTTAGATCTTTAACTTCTAGCATTGCTGTATTAATATTTTTAGTATCTGCTTTTCTTCCAATATCAAAATCACTTTTAACTCTTATAGGAAAAGCCTCTATATTAACTATCTTCATTTATATCTCCTGGATTTTGTGTCAATAGATTCAAGGTGACTAGAGTCATTAATTCTTATCAATCTCCACCCATCATTATTGTATTGAAATTGTGATATAGAAGTATTATCCATTGCCATCTTTTTAATATAGCTTTGATCGTATTCAAGAATAGATTGGAAATAGCATCTAAGTGCCCATCCGTGCACAACTACAGCTATATTTAAATTCTTTTTAATTTTGCGCACATCAGCATTAAAAATTATTTCCTTATCGATATAATCAGCAAACCTTCTTTGCATTTCATATTCAGACTCTCCTTCTGAAGGGGTATAATATTTTCCATTTTTACCCCATGATGCCTGTACATCAAGAGTCATCATTTTAGATCTCTCTTTTCCTCGCCACTTAGGAATTTGCAATTCGTTTAACTTAACAGATCTTTTAGTAGGGACTGATTTATTTCCAGATGACTTTAATAATATCTTGGCTGTTTCCATTGCCCTAGATAATTTTGAAGTGAATAATAGGTCGATGCCTATTCCTTCTCTTTTGAATCTTTCTCCTAGATATTTTGCCTGCAATCTTCCTTTTTCAGTAAGAGGGGCATCATAATTATATCCAGCCGCCAAATTCTCTAAGACATTAGATTCTGACTCTCCATGTCTTATAAAAAATATATTTCTATTAGCTTTGTGAATAGGCATATCAGTTGAATATTAACAAATAGAATTAAGTAATCAACTTATATTCTATAAAAAATTATTAAAGAAGATATAGCAACCCATAATATGAAATTTAAAATTAATAATTTATTTCTAAAAATTATTACTTCAGGTTGGTCTCCTTGATCATTTTCTAATGATAAATATTTATAATATCGCATACCAAAAATAACAAATGGCAATGTAAATAATAGCGAATAGTCTGATGGAGTATTAGCTTTCAGAGAAGGAAATAAGTTGGAAGATATGCAATAAAATAAATATGAGAAGTAAGTTAATATCTCAGAGGCAATAATTAATAAATTCAATTGAGAGAGGTTGTATTTTTCAATCACATCTCTTTTAAGATAACTAGATTTTATCTCTGATAATCTTTTTATGAGCAGTACAAATAAGGCCCCAAAACCCGTACAAAGCAATAACCATATAGGAATATTAACTTCGGAATTATAAAAGGGAGAACTAGTAATTATTGTCACCCCGCTTAATGCTCTTAGCATATACCCTGCTGATACGATTAAAACATCAATTAAGAATAATTTTTTTAACAATATGCAATATAAAATCATTAAAATGTTGTATGAAAGTATGCATAGAAAAAAATTGGTGTTTAACTGAATTCCTAAAACCAATGAGACAGTTAATAAAATTAAAGAAAGGGCAACAATTATTCTATTGGAAATTTCTCCCGCGACAATTGGTCTGAGAGCTTTTTTAGGATGATCAATATCTTTTTCTTTATCTATAAAATCATTAATTATGTATATAAACCATGATGAAAAAGCAAAACTTGCAATTCCTATAATTGATTCTAATAATAATGTTGTTTTTGCATTTACTGTCTCTCCCCACCAATAATTTAATGATAGGAAAATGGGCACTAGGATTAATAAATTCTTAGTTTGTTGCTTTATTCTGGAAGTTTTGAGTATATCTAAAAATAATTTCACATTATTAAATTATCAGATCATATACAAAATCACATAAATTGATGCCTAGATTTATTCAATCTCTTAATAAGAATCTTTATAATTACTACTTAATATGATTAAGATAAGTAAAGTTATTTGTTTTTTATGCAAAGATGTTAAATTAGTCCAAAACACAGACTGGAAGAGTTGTGTTGCGCATGGAAAAGAGCATGGAATTAATGTAAAAGATTTTAAAATTTCCTCTTTAGACAATAATCAAGGGATTTCACTAAAACTTCCTGATGGCAATGTTTGGGCTGTAGTGGGATCTTAAATATCTAAATTTAAATATGCAATGACTGGGTTTATGAGCTTACTGATTAAAAAGGTTATTACAAATATTAAGGTTGCTACTATGGACATTGAAGGGCCTGAAGGTAAATTAAAGAAATAAGATAGATATAATCCGCTAATTGAAGCCACCACCCCAAATGCAACACTAAATATTATTGAATTAACAAAAGTTTTAGTTATTAATTTTGCAGCTGCAGATGGAATAATTAACATACTTAAAACTAAAATTATACCTACCGTTTGAAGAGATCCTATAATTGCCAAGGATAGGATTATTAGAAATAAATAATTTAAAAACGAAACATTTAAACCTCTTACTTTAGCTCCAATCGGATCAAAAGAATAAAATAAGAGCTGTTTAAAGAAAATTAAAAAAATACTCATAACAATAATAAATAAACCAAAAACAATAAATACATCAAATGTGCTTACAGCTAATATTTGCCCAAATAACAAATCCTCTAAGTTTAGTGAAACATTAAAAACTGATATTAAAATAAAGCCTAAAGCGAAGAAGGATGAAAATATTATTCCAATAGCGGTATCTTCCCCAACCTCTGTATTTTTGATAATAAAACCAAGAAGCAATGCAATTAATATTGCTGCAGGGGCACCTAGAACTGAAATACTTAAACCAAAGAAGACTCCTATCGCAATTATTGGAAGAGTTGCATGAGCCATAGCATCAGCCATAAAGCCCATATTTCTATTTATAGTGAATGATCCTAGAGCTGGAAGCATAATTCCTGAAAGGACAGCTGTAATTAATGAACGAATCATAAAGTCGTATTTAAATGGTTCTAATAAATTTTCAATTCCCATTATTTCTTCCGTGATTGCCTGGAGTATGGTTTTTAAACATTTGGTTATGAGATCCGTACATTTCTTCCATTACTTCTTTTGTAAGCACTTCAGATGCGTCTCCATATGCGCAACAATGTCTATTTAAACATAAAACCTCGTCAAATTTTTCTTCAATATTATTTATATCGTGAGTAGCAATCAAAATAGTTTTTCCATCTAATTTAATATTATTGATTATTTCCATTAGATCTTCTTGAGCGCCAACGTCAACAGCACTAAATGCCTCATCTAATAATAAAATATCTGCACCTTGGCTTAAGGTTCTAGCTATAAATACTCTCTGTAATTGACCACCAGATAATTTATTTACATTGTTATCAATTTTATCTAGTAGCCCAACTTGACTTAATGAATCCATAACAACTTTATTATTTTTTTTTGAAAATGGATTTAAAGAATTATTGTTAGTTAATCCCATTTCCACTACTTGTCTAACAGAAACTGGAAAATTCCAATTTATTAGATTTTTTTGTGGAACGTAACCGATTAGATTTTTCGCTTTATCTGGATCTAGCCCTTTTATTTTTATTGAGCCATTTGCTAGCGGAACTAGTCCAGTCATTGCATTAAATAAAGTCGATTTTCCACCACCATTAGGACCAACAACCGCAACCATTTTTCCTTCACTTACTTTAAAAGTTACATTATCTAAAGCTAATGTATTTCCATATTGAACACAGCACCCATCTGAAATTATAAAATTTTCTTTTTGGATTTTATTTTTCGCCTTCATGGTCATCGTGATCATCATGTTCATCGTGTTCTTCATGATCATCGTGGTCATCATGATCATCGTGATGATCGTGTTCTTCATGATCTAGGTTTTCAACAATTAATTCAACATTACTCATTAAGAATTCACTGTAAGATTGATTTTCTTTTAAAGTTTCTACCCATAGACCAGTTACTAAATCTATACCAGCTTCTGAAGAAATTGTTTCAGAATAGACTGATGGAGCTTCAGACTCTACAAATATAACACCAATATTATTATCCTTAATCATATCAATAACATTGACTAACTGAGACGGAGAAATCTCGTTAGCTGAATCTATACTCGGAATAATAGTTGTAAGAATTTTTATTCCATATCTAGATTCAAGATAACCAAGTGATTCATGTGTAGTAATTAAGTTTCTATTTTTGGCAGGAACTGTATCAATTAAATCAGAAATACTTTTATCTAAGTCATTTAGTTCACTTATGTAAGTACTTGCCGAAGATTCATATTCAGACTTATTAGCTGAATCGAATTCGATTAATTTGTCTTTGATAAGTTCAGCAGCCATTGCAACTCTCATTGGATCAAACCAGAAATGAGGGTCATATAATCCGTGATCATGTCCTTCATGTTCGTCATGTCCTTCATGTTCGTCATGTCCTTCATGTCCTTCATGCTCGTCGTGGTCATCATGTCCTTCATGTTCGTCATGATCTTTATCTTCGTCATGCTCGTCGTGGTCATCATGTCCTTCATGACCACCTTCTTTAAATTCAATAGGATTAACACTTTCACCTATTTCAACTAAAATCTCTTCACCACTTGATGAATTTTCTAATAACTTTATTAAGCCAGCAGGCTCATATTTAAGGCCAACATAGAAAATTAGATCTGCATCTGCTATTTTTCCTGCGTCCTGAGGACTCGGATCATATGTATGTGGGTCAGCTTTTGGTGGCATTAATATAGTTAGATTTATATTATCTCCGCCAACTTCTTTGACATAGTCACCAATCATTGGTGTTGTAGCTAAAACATTTAGCTTTTTTTCAGATACCTCAGATTTAGTCTCTTCAATAACAACAGGCGCTTCTTCGGTAACGCTACAAGATATCAGTAGTACCGACAGCGTAAATAAAGCTACCTTAAAAAAATATTTAATATTCATCAAAATCTCCTTAATATTATTTGAGAATAATTCTCATTCCCAAATTTTATTATATATTTATATTATGTCAATTGATTTATGTATAATCTAGGAATAGGTATTATTCATATATGAAAAAAAATATAAAAAATATTAAAGCGAAAGGCCGTCAGATATTAGTTGATAACAATATTCCTATTACTCAACCCAGATTACTTTTATTAGAAATATTATTGAAAAGCGATGGACCTTTAAAAATACAAGAAGTTATTAAGTTATCAAAAGGAAAACTAGCTATTTCATCCTTATACAGAATTATTAATGATTTAAAGAATTTTAAGTTGATAAATGAGTTTCAAACTCTTGAAAATACAAAAGTGATTGAGCTTGCTGATGTTAAAGATGAACATCATCATCATATTTTCTGTGAATCATGTGGTGCAGTATATGACTTTGAAGTTGATAGCCATATAGAAAAAGAATTAGAAAAAGAAATAATAAAAATAAAATCCAAATACGATATTATTGTAAAATCTCATTCTTTGGAACTTTTAGGTTTATGCAAAACTTGCAGAGATAAATAATCAAATTCTAATAATTTTGTAACACAAATTTAACTATTTTCAATTGACTATGAGCGAGGGGTATGAGATCGTAATCGATGTCTGATTAAAAATGTTTTAGGCAGCTAAGACGATATATTGGAGTAAGCAAAAATGTTAATGAAACATTTTTTTGAACACAAATTTTTTAGGCTACTGATCGCTCTATTTGTATTAAGCTCAATTAGTATTATTGGATGCTCTAGTAATACTGAAGTAGATGGGAATGACAACAAACTAAGAGGAACGATTGAAATTGATGGATCTAGCACTGTGTTCCCAATTACTCAAGCGGTCGCGGAAGAATTCATTGCAATACATCCTGATATGAGAATTCCTGTTGGAGTTTCCGGAACAGGGGGAGGATTTAAAAGATTTGCTACTGGTGAGACTGCAATTTCAGATGCTTCAAGGCCAATTAAAGATAAAGAAGCTGCTGCTGCAAGAGAGAATGGCATCTCTTACACAGAGCTAACAGTTGCTTATGACGGTATATCAGTAATAGTTCATCCTGATAATGATTGGGTTGAATGTTTAACTGTTGAACAAATAAACCAAATGTGGAATCCTGACAATCCAGCCAAAAACTGGAATGAAATCGACCCTTCATTTCCAAATACTAAGATAAGTCTTTACGGACCAGGCACTGACTCTGGAACATTCGACTACTTTACCGACGTAATCAATGGAGATGAAGGTGTAAGTAGAGCTGATTATGTTGCAAGTGAAGACGACAACGTATTAGTAATGGGTGTATCTGGAGATAAAAATTCTCTTGGTTACCTTGGATATTCTTATTACTCTGAGAACAAAGACAAACTCAAAGTAGTTAAAGTTGATGGCGGAGATGGATGTATTGAGCCAAGCATGGATACAATATCAGGCGGTTCATATTCTCCTCTTTCCAGACCAGTATTCATCTATGTGAATAATGATGAATATAACTCTAGGCCAGAACTTGCAGCTTTCATTGAGTTCTTCCTTACTGAAGGAGCCCAATATGTTTCTGAAGTAGGATACGTTCCAATAGGCGATGCTAATTACTCCTTAGAGCTTGCAAAAATGACAGACAAATAATTAAGAATAAATTGCATATCTATTCTCTTAATAACTTGCCTCAGGCATTATCACCTAACATAAGTGAGTTGCTATTTAAATGTAAATAAACCAATAACTACTATCTATCTTCTGGAGGATTTGGTTTTCGATAAGCTCTCCATAAAATAAAACCAATTATTAATGGCGTAAACCATAATGCACCCCAACCATACATAAATACTAAAGCAACATTAAAAATAAAAGCTATTACTAAGAGGCTAGGAGGTATTCTCATTCTAATTATTTAAGTTGTTTATTAAGTCCCAACAATTTTCTAAAGCTATTTCTTCAGTCCCTTCGCAAAGCATAATTACATTTCCATGAATCGCATAATTTCCATATCTTGGAAAAGTGCCACTTCTTCCTCCTCCACTTTCTCCAGGTCCACCAATTTTTCTTCTGTCCTTTAGGCCTTCTTTCCAGGAAGATTCCGAGCTTTTAATTATCGCATCATTGCCAGTTACTTCCTTGGCAAAACTTTCGCCTAAAGAAATTGCATCTTCATGAGATGTGTAAATCCTAATTTCGTAAGTTTTAGATTCACTCTTTTTTTCTCCCCAAAAACCAAACACTGCATCGGATGCTCCATTAAGTTCAGAAACGTTATAAATTTTGTTCTTTTTAAAACCCATTGAATAAAAATCATCCATAGTGAAAACTTTATCTGAATTTGAAACAACTTCGAGGGCAGATTTTTCAGATTCTGAATTTTGGCTTGAACAACCAATAACTAGTAGAGTCAAAACTATTAAACTAATAAATATTTTGCGCATGTTGAAATGATAATTATTATAATGAGTAATTTCAAATTGTGCGCTTGTAGCTCAACGGATAGAGCGCAGCCCTGCGAAGGCTGAGGTTGTGGGTTCAATTCCCGCCAAGCGCGCCATTTCAAGATGACATAAACATACCTGAACAGCAATGAAGACCTTAAAAATATGATATTAAAATTTAAAAATTGCTAAAGATTTCAATTTTTTTGGATATAAATATAAATACTTTTTATCTTTATCAGGATGTGTTTTTAATATCTTTACATAATCTTTGCCTGTAATTATTTTAAGTTTTTCGCACATTTTATATACATCAACAATCGATACTTTTTCATTACCCTCAAATCTTCCATTTTTGTAGATTTCATATTTACCCAAATCAAGAAAATCATCCATTACGAGAAAGCTACTCCCATTCTTTTTTAAGTGGTGATATCCAAAAAATGTATCCCATGAAACTTCAGGAAACAAATGATTTCCATCTACGAAAACTAAATCATAGTCTTTTTTAAATTTTTGGTTATTAAGAGAAGGTAAAAAAAAAGAATTTGATTCGATAAAATTGATATTATTTGATGATAAATTTTTATTTCTAT